>JACQOX010000097.1 GCA_016202335.1 Deltaproteobacteria bacterium | reverse complement strand
TCGTGGCCTGGCGGGCGCGGTTGTATAAAAGGGTTAACAGTTCAATCATTTCGGAAGCATTCTTCGTGGCGTTGTCCATGGCCCGCATGCGTGCGGCAAATTCCGAGGCCTTCGAATCGAGCAGCGCCTGCATGCATTTACGGAGCAGCGTTTCTTGCAGCAGGCTTTCCAGCAGCTCCTCGCGGCTGGGTTCGTAAAGATAATCAATCTTGCTCTGCTCGTTGCTCATTTCTGCGAAGGGCAACAGCGGTTCTACAATAATCTTTTGGGTGCCGACGGAATGAAAGCGATTATAGGCCAAAAGCGCGCCATCGCTTTCTCCGCTGATGTAGCGCTGTTCCAACAAAGCAGCGAGTTCGCGGCCAATGGGTGTGAGATCGCCTTCACTGACGGCGTGCGGAAGTTCGGTCACGTCCGCGATCGCGCGACGGCGAAAGGCCTCGCGACCTTTGCGGCCCACGACCACGAGATGCACGGCGTGGTCGGTCCTCACTTTTTCTTCGCGCCAACGGAGGGATTCCTTCACCAGATTTTCGTTGAATCCACCACAAAGCCCCCGGTCCGAAGTAAAAACCACCAGGTCTAAGGTGAGAATCGTCCTCGGTTGCATGAGCGCCGGAGGGTTGTCCCCCACAAACTGGGATGCCCGGAGCACCATGTCATACAGCGCGTCGGTGTATTCCCGACTGGCCTGGGCCGCGCGCTGAGAACGACGAAGCTTGGCCGCAGCCACGAGCTTCATGGCCTTGGTCACCTTCTGCGTATTCTTGACGGATCCGATCCGCTTTCTAATTTGCTTCAAATTCATGTGTTGCCCGTTATTTCACGAACTGCTTTTTGGCTTCATTGATAGCGTCGGTCATTTTCTTCTTGAGTCCATCATCGAGCGATTTTTTCTCGATGATTTCTTTGAGCAGCGCCGCCTGATGCGTATCGAAATACCGTTCCAGGTGTGTCAAGAAAGGGCGAATTTTATCGGTGGAATATTCATCCAACGCGCCGCTGACACCGGCGTAAATCTGCACGACCTGTTTTTCCACGGTCATGGGCTGATACTGCCCTTGTTTGAGGAGTTCCACCAGGCGTTCCCCGCGGTGAAGCAGTTTGCGCGTGGATTCGTCGAGGTCTGCGCCGAATTGGGCAAAGGCTGCCATTTCGCGATATTGCGCGAGTTCCAGTCGAAGCGTACCAGCCACCTGTTTCATGGCTTTGATCTGAGCCGCCCCACCGACACGCGACACGGAGAGCCCCACGTTGATGGCCGGACGAACGCCGGAATAAAAGAGATCGCTTTCCAGATAAATCTGACCGTCGGTGATCGAGATCACGTTGGTGGGAATGTAGGCAGACACGTCGCCGGCCTGCGTTTCAATGATCGGCAGCGCGGTCAAGGATCCCCCGCCCATCTTTTGGCTGAGCTTCGCCGCACGCTCTAAAAGCCGGGAGTGGAGATAAAACACGTCGCCGGGATACGCTTCGCGGCCCGGAGGACGGCGCAGGAGGAGCGATAATTGGCGATAGGCCACCGCGTGCTTGGACAGATCATCATAAATGATGAGCGCGTGTCTTCCGGAATCGCGGAAATATTCGCCCATGGTGACCCCGGTGTACGGCGCCAGGTATTGCAGCGGCGCTGGGTCGGAAGCGCCGGCAGCCACGACGATGGTATAGCTCATAGCTCCTTCCGCTTTGAGCTTCTCCACGACGCGGGCGATGGTCGAGGCCTTTTGACCGATGCCGACGTAAATACAATACACGTTGTTATTTTTTTGATTGATGATGGTGTCGATAGCAACGGCAGTCTTGCCGGTCTGACGGTCGCCGATGATCAACTGCCGTTGACCGCGACCCACCGGCGTCATGGCGTCCACGGCCTTGAGTCCGGTCATCATCGGTTCGCTGACGGATTGGCGTGCGACGATGCCAGGAGCTTTGACTTCGATTTTGCGACGCTGATTGCCGGGGATCTCACCGAGACCGTCGAGTGGGCGGCCAAGCGCGTCGACCACGCGTCCGAGCACGCCTTCGCCGACCGGCACTTCCGCGATACGGCCGGTGCGACGCACTTCGTCGCCTTCATGGAGTTCGTGATCATCGCCCATGATGGCCGCGCCGACGTTATCCTCTTCAAGATTCAGCACAATCCCGCGGATGCCGTGTGAAAAATCCAACATTTCACCGGCCATGGCCCCGGTGAGCCCATGGATGCGCGCGATCCCGTCGCCCACGGAAATGATCTGGCCCACTTCGTCGGCACCCACATGGGTGTCGTAATCGCGGATCTGTTGTTTAATAATGCGGCTTATTTCATCTGCTTTGATATCCATCCGATAGCTCCTTCTTTCTACAATAATTTTTCTTTCATCCTTTGTAAGCGCCCCTTGAGGCTGGCGTCATAGACGATATCCCCGACATTCACGATGAAACCGCCTAATACCTTGGGATCCACGTTGATGTGACAGCGCGGCTTCCGATGGAGCAATTTTTTCAAGACTTCATCGATGTGGTCCTTGGTTTGCTGGGCGAGCGACGATTCTGCAATCGTCACCTTGGCCGAGGCGAGTCCCTGGCGTTCCTCATCCAATTTCAAAAAAGCTTGGATGGCCGACGGCAAGAGAAGCACGCGCCCTTTTTCAATCAACAGAATCATGAACTGATGCACATGCGCCTGGAGGCCAAGCTGCTCTTGCATCTCGGCAAAGGCCTTTTGTCGTTTTTCCTTGGCGATGGCCTGATCGGCAAAGGCGCGCAGGAAATAAGGGGTGTCGGCGATGACCTGACCGAGGTGTTCAAGGTCGTGGCCGTAGACTTCAATGGCGTTTTCGTCCTTGGCCAAAGAAAACAGGGCCTTGGCGTAGCGTTCCGCGAGAATTTGATATTTCATAGCGCTTCCCTTTCTTCACGCATGGAGAGCGTGCGAAGGGTGCTTAGTTTGGCGATGGATTTGGCCACCACGGTTCGTTGTCGATCGGAGTGAATGTCCTTCGCCAGTTCGGTTTCGGCATTCTGAAATGCGGTATTGAGGGCGTTATTACGGAGCCTTTTGAACAATCGCTCTTTTTCCTGCTCCATTTGACGGCGGCCTTCCTGTTCCATGCGTTTGATCTGCGCGTGGGCTTTTTTCAGAAGGTCGCGACGTTCTTTTTCCCCGACATTCAACATCATTTGACGGATGCCAGCGACTTCTTGTTCGAGATTGACGTAACGCCTTTTCGCCAACTCACAGCGTTCGGTTTCTTGAACGAGTTTCTGTCGCGACCCACAGATGTTCTCCGCAATTTGTTCATGGCGAACTTGGAAGTACTCGACCAATGATTTGCGTAAGCTACGCGCGAGGATAAAGCCAAGGATGCAGAAGTTGATGATGGCCAAAACAAGTTGAAGGCCTGTGTTCATGCTCGGCCCCCTTCTTGATGGTTGTCCATTAAGCGTTCCAGGATCATCTTGGTATATTGCGGAATATCCTGCTCAAGGTCCTTCCCGATGTTGTCTTCGAGGATTTTCAACTTCCCTTCATTGGCCTCACGCTCATGTGCCATGCGCTTTCTCATGTCATCCAACATCGATTTGGCTTCGTCTTCGGCTTTTTTCCGCTTTAGTTCTTCGCTGAGGAATAGATTTTGGCGCTCTTCTTGCAATCTATTATCTATGTCAGCTTCCAATGTCGTGGCTTGATTGCGGATGGCCTCGGCTTCGCGGCTGCCCCCCTCGATCTCTTCTCGACGGCGCTGGATGATGCGCAAAGAGGGGCCCAAAAGGTATTTCTGAACGATAACAACGACAAAGAGAAAAATAGCCCACTGAATAAAGAAGGTCTTATCGGGAAAGAGATTGATGGCGCCAGACGCCAGAACTGCGAACATGTTTCACCTTATTTCTTGCAGAACACTCGGGTTCGCGAAGGTGGAGTGAGCTGCCAAAAAATATTTTTTTTGGCAAGGTTGAAATTGTAAAAAACGACGAACTACGACGCGACGATACGACGAAAAATCCGATCCAGATCTTTTGGCGCATAATATTCAATCGTCAAGCGACCGCCGCCTTTGGAGCCATTTTTAAGTTCAACTTTGGTGCCCAGCGTCTGCATGAGCTTCTCAATGATTTCCGTTTCTTGCGGTGTGAGCGTTTTCTTGCGTGTGCTCATGGTTGTTGGCACGGTTTCTGATTTAAGTTGGACCATTTTTTCGACATCGCGCACCGTTGGCGTCGATTGAATAATAATTTCGCGAAGCTTCATTTGTTCGTGGATGCTGGTGAGCGCCAGCAGGGCGCGGGCATGGCCCGCCGAATAGCGACCGCATGCAACGTCATCCTGGACCACGCGCGGCAGTTTCAAGAGACGGACGCTGTTGGCAATGGCCACGCGCGACTTGCCCATCTTTTTGGCGACATCTTCCTGTGAGTATTCGTATTGATCCATGAGGTCTTGATAGGCCTTGGCTTCTTCAATGGCGTTTAAGTCTTCGCGTTGGACGTTTTCCAAAATGGCCAACGCAAACTGGTCTTCAGAATCAACATTCCTAATGATTACAGGTACTTCCGTGAGCCCTGCCTCGCGCGAGGCTCGGAAACGACGTTCGCCGGCGATGATTTCATAGCGTCCGTCAGGGAGGGAAGAAACGATCAGGGGTTGCAAAACGCCTTCTTCTTTAATGGATTCGGCCAGCTCCCGTATCTTGGCTTCGTCAAAAAAGCTGCGCGGCTGTTGGCGGTTGGGGACAATCTTCTCGATGGGGACTTTGTGGTAACCGCCCTTTTCCCCCTTATTTTTTTCCTGGGCAAGGACCGCCGGAGGCACGGTTTCCATCATAATTTCTTTGGAGATCAAGGATTCGAGTCCGCGTCCGAGTGCTTTTTTTGGTGGCTGCATGCCCCCTCCATACAAAGATTA
>JACQOX010000089.1 GCA_016202335.1 Deltaproteobacteria bacterium | reverse complement strand
CGACCGCAAACTCTTTGAATTTCTGATATTAGAAGGCGCCCAAGCAGGTCTCAGTTGGATTACCATCCTCAGAAAACGCGAAAATTATCGCCAAGCGTTTGATGATTTTGATCCCGAAAAAATTGCCCGATATGCTACCAAGAAAATTGAAGCACTTTTACAAGACGCGGGCATCATCCGCAATCGGCTGAAAGTTCAGGCCGCAGTGACCAATGCTCAGGCGTTTTTAAAATTAGTGGAAGAGAAAAGGAGCTTTAGCGATTACCAGTGGGATTTTGTGGATGGTCGCCCCATCTGCAATACCTGGGATTCCATCAAACAACTCCCCGCGAAAAGCAAAACGTCAGATGCGTTGAGCAGCGATCTCAAAAAACGAGGTTTCAAATTCGTGGGATCGACGATCATATACGCCCACATGCAGGCCGTGGGTATGGTCAACGACCACCTGACGTCCTGTTTTCGCTACATGGAAGTCAGCTCACGCTCTCTGCGCTGTAGCGCGCGATGAGCCCGGTTCGCACCGCCCGTCGATACACTCGAGTAAAAATCCAACAGGCGATGAGTATATAAATAACCGCAAGTACGGTGCTTATCCCCAAACTCTGCATTGAAGCTTGGCCACCACTGACGATCGAGCGGATATTTTCAAACACGTATGATGGAGGAAGGATGCGAGCGATGAGCTGCATCCACTGCGGCAGTGTTTCGATGGGATAAAATACGCCGACGAATGGCGAAAGGATGGCCGGGATCGGCCAGATGAACCACTCCGAAGCTGGGCCGAGTCGTAACACCAACGCGATGCCGCTGATCCCCAAGGCGACGCCGAATAAAAAAAGAATCATGAAAAAGGGGAAAATCAAAAGGCCATACCTCGCAAACGAAAGCCCGAAGCCGCCAATCGCCAAGAGCAGCATAACCGCTAACCCAAAGGTGCCGGTGGCGATGCTGGTACAGACCAAGCCCGTGAGATATTCTGCGATGGAAAGTGGCGTTGAGAAGAGATTTAAGAAATTGCGCGACCAGATGTCTTCAAAGAACGCCATGCTGATGCCGTGCATGATGCGAACAAAAAAATCCCAAATCAAAACACTGCCGAGCAGCAACGGAACAAAATCGAATTTCGACGCCGTGATCGCAGCAAGATATTTCGTGATGAAGCCCCACAAGATAATATCGACGGCTACCCACGTGACGTTGGGGAGTATGCGAGAAAAACTCCCTTTCATCAAATACCACTGACGAAGCACGATGGCGGCAACACGCGGAAAAGAGATCATGGACGGCCTTCCGTTTCAGGAAATTGATTGTGGGCTACGCTGATAAAAAGTTCTTCCAGCGTTTCGTGGCCGTGTTCATGCAACAAAGATTTGGGAGAACCCTGCATCATGATCTTGCCGCGGCTTAAGAATAAAACGCGATCGCAGACATCTTCTACTTCATACATGTTGTGGGATGTCCACAGCACGCCCATGCCTTCGCGTTCGGCCAGGTGCTTGATCGAACTTCGAATGTCTTTTGCAATGGACGGATCGAGTGAAGCCGTTGGTTCATCAAGGAGCAGAAGTCGCGGACGATTGAGCAGCGCTTTGGCGAGACATGCGCGCGTCTGTTCCCCAGAAGAGAGTAGACCGCATTTCACATTGCGAAAAACTTCGAGCTGAAATTCGGCGAGCAGCATTTCAATGCGATCCGAAAGGTGCTCGATGTCATACAATAAGCCAAAGACTTTGAGGTTCTGTGCGACCGTGAGATTCCCCGGAAGTTGCGCATACACCGCGGCAAAATTGGTACGCTCAAGTGCTTTTGTCCGCTCACGCGCGATGTCCAGACCTTCGATTACAATATTTCCTGAACTCGGCTCGAGAACCCCCAGGATCATATTGATGGTGGTTGTTTTCCCAGCGCCGTTGGGACCAAGAAGCCCGACGATTTCATGGCGACTGACCTCAAAGGAAATACCGTCGACGGCGGTCGTGGTTTTATAGATCTTTGAAAGATTCCTGACGGAGAGGGGATTCAGCATCTGATGTATTCTCCTAGGTTAAAATGAGTGAGGACCTGATTGTGCCAGTTGTCATTCCCGCATGTACTAATAACCAATATTCACAAAGGAGGATATATGCATTGGGATCAAATTAAAGGAAATTGGAAAGTATTTAAAGGCAAAGTCAAAGAGCGGTGGGGGAAATTGACCGATGATGAACTCGACCAGATCGAAGGCAGGCGCGATCAATTTATCGGAAAAATTCAAGAAAAGTACGGTATCACCAAAGATGAGGCGGAACGGCAGGCCAACGATTTTGAACGCGGCTTAAAATGAAGAAGATTCGTTACGCCGTGGTCGGTCTTGGGTACATCTCGCAGGTTGCGGTTTTGCCAGCATTCCGCCACGCCAAGAAAAACTCAATTTTGGCCGCGCTCATCTCCAGCGACCACGTTAAGCTGCGGAAACTTGGCGCGATGTACGGCGTTACCGACATTTATTCCTATGAAGAATACGATGAATGTCTTCAGAGTGGAAAAATAGATGCGGTGTATATTTCCATGCCCAACAGCCACCATCATGAATACACCTTGAAAGCGGCAAACGCCGGCATCCACGTTCTCTGCGAGAAGCCCATGGCGCTCACGGTTCCGCAGTGTCAAGAAATGATCGAAGTGGCAACCCAAGGCGGGATCAAACTCATGATCGCCTATCGTCTGCATTTCGAATCAGCCAACCTGCACGCCATTGAAATCGCACGATCTGGACGACTCGGTGAGCTTCGCTATTTTCACTCCATGCTCAGCATGCAGGTTAAAGAAGGCAACAGCCGTTTGCAGCCTGATTTGGGCGGGGGATCGCTGTATGACATCGGCATTTATTGCATCAACGCCGCACGCAATCTCTTTCAGGAAGAGCCGCAGAGCGTGTTTGCCACGAGTTTGAAAGCCGAGGTGGATGAACAGACGACCGTTCTTCTTTCTTTTTCCAACGGCAGAACAGCAAGCTTCACCTGTAGTTTTATCGCTGCAGATAAGTCATTTTTCGAACTTGTTGGGACAAAAGGCAGCATTCGGCTTGAACCAGCTTATGAACTCGCCGAACCATTACGGTTGATGCTGACGATCGATGGACAAACAAAGGAAAAGAAATTCAAAAAAGGCGACCAATTTGCACCTGAATTACTCTACTTTTCAAACTGCATCTTAGAAGGTAAAGAACCTGAACCCTCTGGACAAGAAGGGTTGGCTGACATCCGTATCATTTCAGCATTATTTGAATCTCTTCATACGGGATTGCCGATATCGCTTGCCCCCTTTCGTAAATCTCATCGTCCCAATATCGACCAGGAAATAAAAATTCCGGCCTTTGAAAGGCCGGAATTAATTCACGCTGAAGCTCCATCGACTTGACGTTAAAGTGGGGGCCTCCGAAAGCGTGGAACCACCAATGACACCACAAACAAAATCAGAAAGATGATAAAAAGAATTTTCGCGATTGAAGCTGCGCCCACGGCTATGCCCGTGAAACCAAAAATGGCGGCGATGATCGCAATAACAAAAAATGAAATGGACCAACTTAACATAAGGGCTCCTTGTTTAAAATTTTCTGCACACCAATGCAGTAGTGTTGCTACTGGGTGTGGAGATGAGGCGCAATCGGGGGCTATCTCGTTTTCTTGTGGGGGAATCACCTATCGAGGGAATAAAAAAAGGCGACACCGTGAGGTGCCGCCTTTCCTTGCGGTACGTTGTATGAAGATTACTTTCCAGCGTATTGAAATTCAAAACGATGGCGTTCACCAACGGAAGTTGGATTGGCCTTGTCCTTCAGACCACGAACGACATAGTTGAACTTGCCTTCGTTGACACTCACGACCCAGTTGTTGTTGGGATCGATGTTGTTGTCGCACTTCTTGGCAGCTTTGTCCGTGCAGTTGATGTCGAATACGCGTTCAGCATCGTTCGAACCCTGGCGGAGGTTGGCGGCGTAGGTGCCAACGGCTTTGCCACTCGCATCGTATTCCGTTTGGATCAATTTATTGTTGGTGATCTTCCACTCTTCGCGTTCCCCACCTTTAGCGCCGTCGAATTTCACGGTCACGGTAACGGCTTCTGGGCTCGTTGCTGTGGTTGCGGTAATCATCTTGCCTTTGAGTTCTGGGCTCACGCTCTCGGTTACTTTGCCTTTCCAGGTTCCAGGTTGGAATTTGGAGAGATAGGGATCAGCGGCATTTGCTCCGACCGCAATCCCGAGCACTGCACCAACTACTGCGAGCTTGATGATTCCCTTCATATGTGTTTCTCCTTTTGTGAATGAATTGATGATCCAATTCATCAATTTTGAATGGCGTGACAACTATATTTATTTTGGAGATCGGTCAATTTTTTCCTTTGACAATTGAGAGCGCCATAAACATAAGTCCTGCAACTTTTAACGTTCACCTTTTTAAGGAGGAAGCTATGTCGGAAGTTCTGGTCGTGATCTCAAAGGTCAAAGAGTACGTCAAAGAAAAAGGTTTCCAGACGTCGGAAACCGCGGTGGAAGCGCTCTCTGCCAGTGTGAAGGAACTTTTAGATAAGGCCATCGCTCGCGCCAAAGACAACGGCCGCCAGACGATCAAAGACCGCGACATCTAAGCCTTCCTTTATTATCGATCATTCTTAAAACGCCTCGATTTATCGAGGCGTTTTATTTTGTCATTGAACGGGGAAAAGCTTTCACGTAGAAGCCGACAACTGTTGGAGGTTGAATGTCCGTAAAATCCGATAAATGGATTCGCAAAATGTCCCGCTTTCAAGGAATGATTGATCCCTTTGCAGAAGCGCAAATCCGCAGCGGTATTTCGTTTGGTGTCTCTTCCTACGGCTACGACTTTCGCATTGGGAAGACCTTCAAGGTTTACGCTCCAAACAAAGACAGCGTGATTGATCCCAAAAACTTTTGTGAGACCGATTACACTCTGGTCGAAGGTGACAACATCTTATTGCCGCCACATGGCTACGCACTGGCGCAGACGATCGAATACTTTCGCATTCCGCGCGACATCATCACGATCTGTTTTGGGAAATCGACCTACGCCCGTTGTGGCGTCCAGGTTTTGGTGACGCCGTTTGAACCGGAGTGGGAAGGCTATGCAACCATTTCGATTGTCAATACCACGCCGCGGGCTGCGCGCATTTACGCCGGCGAAGGCATCGGTCAATTGTTGTTCCTGGAAGCCGACGAAACATGTGCAGTTTCCTACGCCGATAAAAAAGGAAAATATCAGGCAAGTCGTGCCATCGTAGGCGCCATTGGAAGGGGGTAATATGACCACACGAACCTATGCCATCGACCGACACAAAATGACGTTCGTCGAACGGCTTTATTTGCCCGCAATCCTTCAAGGAATGCTCATCACCGGTTGGCATTTTGTGAAGAACATCTTCTTTATGGATCGCCGCATGACGATCGAATTCCCGGAAAAGAAGAAGACGCTTCCTCCGGGGTACCGTGCCGAGCATCGCTTGATGCTCCGTGAAGACGGCAATGTCCGCTGCACAGCGTGCATGCTCTGCGCCACGGTTTGTCCCGCGCGTTGCATTGAAATCGAAGCTGAAGATGTGGGCGACAATAAGATCGAAAAGCGGCCGAAGAATTTCACGATCAATGAACTGCGCTGCGTTTTCTGCGGTCTGTGCGTCGAAGCCTGTCCGTGCGATGCCATCCGCATGGACACGGGTAAATTCGAAAACGCGACCTTTGATCGCCGCACGGCGATTTACGATATCAAGAAGCTCATCAATAATCAGGCAGAAGGGCAGAGTCAGTTATCGCAAGGATTGTACTGATTCATGAAGGACTTCTATTCCATCCTCGGAATTTCACGCGGTGCTACTGCCGCGGAAATCAAAAATGCCTATCGTCGTCTGGCCAAAAAATATCATCCCGATGTGAACAAGGGTGACAAATCTGCCGAAGAAAAATTCAAGGAAATCTCCGAAGCCTATAACGTCCTTTCTGATGCTGAACGCAGAAAGAAATACGACCTGTTTGGCGACGCTGCCGATCACGCGGGCTTTGGTGGTCGCCAAGAACCCGATATGGGCGACTTCATGCGCTTTGAAAACGCCGGTGATCTGGGCGATCTTTTCCGGGATCTCTTTAACATGGGGGGGATGCGCCAGGAACCCTTTCGTGAGGAACACCGGGGACGCGCGAGAAGTGAAGCGGTCAAAGGGCAGGACACCATCGTCGACCTTGAAATTGGTTTTACTGAAGCGATTCACGGGACCGAACGTCAGCTCTCGATTCGCCGCGGAAATAGCACAGAAAAGATAAACGTTAAAATTCCAGCAGGAGTTGATAACGGCTCCAAAGTTCGCGTTGTCGGAAAAGGTCAACCCGGATTCGGTGGTGGTAAAGATGGGGATCTTTTTCTGCACCTCCGAGTTTCCGCTCATCCTGAATTTTGGCGTGAAGATGCGGACATCTATACCGAAGTTCCCATCACTGTATATGATGCCATTCTCGGAAACACGGTAGAAGTCCCCACTCTCTCGGGAACTGCGCGGATGAAGATTCCTGAAGGCACAGAGAGCGGACAGAAATTTCGTTTGGCCGAGAAAGGTGCACCGGCGCTTGGGAAAAAAGGAAAGCTCGGCGATCAATACGTGATCGTGCGTATCGTCCCGCCCAAAAAACTCGATGCTACTCTGCGCACACGTGTCGAAGAATTGGCCGAAAAATTCCCCTATGATCCTCGTCAGAAGTGAGGATCTGTCCTTTACAAAAAAATGCTCCTCCATTATGTGACCACGGATTTTTAAGGAGAATTCTATGTCTTCTTCTTTTCTACTCAGTGCTGTACGAACACCACTCGCCAGCTTCCAGGGGGCACTCACGGCCTTCACCTCTCCACAACTTGGGAGTGTCGTTATCCGCGAGGCACTCAAACGGGCCAAACTTTCTGCTGAGGTCGTTCAGGATGTGATCATGGGATGTGTTCTCCCCGCCGGAGTCGGACAGGCGCCGGCGAGGCAAGCTGCACTCGGCGCAGGTTTGCTCGAAGCAGTGCACGCCTTGACCGTGAATAAAGTGTGCAGCTCAGGTCTTGTGTCCATCATGCTTGCCGATCAATTCCTGCGTCTGGGTGAAACAGATCTGTGCATCGCCGGTGGCATGGAGTCCATGACCAATGCGCCGTATTTCCTGCCTAAAGCTCGCGCCGGTCTTCGCCTCGGGGATGCTCCGATCATCGACGGCATGGTGTTTGACGGACTTCGCGATGCCTTTGATGGAAAACACATGGGCGTGCATGCAGAAGCCTGTGCTGTGAAATATGGATTCACGCGCGAATTGCAGGACGCCTTTGCTGTAGAGAGTTATAAGCGGGCGCAAAGGGCGATCGCGGAAAAAACTTTTATCGAGGAAATCGTGCCAGTGGAACTTTCCTCAAAACATGGCGTAACTTTTTTCGCAGAAGATGAAGAACCCGGTAAAGTGAAGTTCGATAAGATCTCTTCACTCTCGCCAGTATTTGATAAGCAGGGCACCATCACCGCTGCCAATGCCAGCTCCTTGAGCGATGGGGCAGCTTGCGTGGTTGTGGCGAGTGAAAATGCGGTGAAGAAACTGAACGTCACCCCCATCGCCCGCATTGTGGCGCAGGCCAGTCACTCGCAGGAACCCAAGTGGTACAGCACGGCTCCCGTTGGTGCGATCAAAAATGTTTTACAGAAAGCCAATCTCACGGTTGCGGATATCGATTACTTTGAAATCAACGAAGCCTTCTCATGTGTGACGATGGCGGCCATTAAAGACCTTGGGCTTGATCCCGCCAAAGTCAATGTGAACGGCGGAGCCGTAGCTCTTGGCCATCCGATCGGTGCTACTGGCGCTCGTCTGGTAGTGACTTTGTTGACAACCTTGAAAAAACGGAACGCACGTCGCGGCCTCGTCGCGCTGTGCAATGGCGGCGGAGAAGCAACAGCAATGATCGTGGAGCGCGTATGAACATCACCACCATCGGTGTCATCGGATCCGGACAGATGGGCAGCGGCATCGCACAAGTGTTTGCAGTCGCTGGATACAACGTCATCATGCACGACGTCGAAGCAAGCCGCGTGGAAAAGGGGAAATCCAGCATTGAAAAGTCGCTGACCAAATTTGTCGAAAAAGGAAAACTCTCCCCTGCAGACCGAGATGCTGCGATGAGTCGTCTCACGGGGGTCACGTCACTTGAAAGTTTGAAAACCGCTGATCTCATCATCGAAGCTGCCACCGAAGACTTGAACCTCAAGCTCAAGATTTTTTCAGCGCTCGATGAATTTGCAAAACCTGGCGCGATCTTGGCGAGCAATACGTCTTCGCTTCCCATCACCACGCTTGCGCAGTCCACAAATCGACCGGAACAGGTCATCGGCATGCACTTTATGAATCCCGTTCCATTGATGAAAGGGGTTGAAGTCATCCGCGGTATCCAGACCGACGATGCTACAGCTCAAACGATCTCAACGCTTATTGCCAAGCTCGGAAAATCTGAAGTCAGATCTCGCGATGTCGCAGGTTTCGTCGCCAATCGCATCTTGATGCCCATGATCCGTGAAGCCATTCTGGCGCTCGAACAGCAGGTTTCTTCGCGCGATCACATTGACCGCTGCATGGTCGATTGCTGCAATTTTCCTCTAGGCCCGCTGGCCTTGGCCGATATGATTGGCCTCGATACCTGCGCCTCGATCATGAACGTCATGGCCGATGGCCTGGGCAGCGAATACTATAAACCGCCAAAACTTCTTACCCAGATGGTCGCCGAAGGGAAGCTGGGAAAAAAGACGAAGAAGGGATTTTATGATTACTAATCTTCTGATCGAAAAAAATGCCGGTGTTGCCGTGATCAAGATCAATCGTCCCAAACAGCTCAACGCCTTGAATCTCGAAACGCTTGGTGAACTCGAACAAGCCATCAAGGCACAACATGACGATCCAGAGATTCGCGCCATCATTTTGACCGGTGAAGGCAAGGCCTTTGTGGCGGGTGCCGATATCTTGGCCATGTCGCAGATGACACCAACTCAAGCGAAGGCTTTTGCCGAGCAGGGGCACCGAACCATGGCAGCGATCGAATCCTGTGCGAAACCGGTGATCGCGGCAGTTAATGGATTTTGTCTGGGCGGCGGCATGGAGTTGGCTTTGTCATGCGATATCATTCTGGCTTCCGACCAGGCCCTCTTTGGACTGCCGGAAGTGACGCTCGGCCTTTTCCCTGGTTGGGGAGGGACGCAGCGGCTGGCCAAACTCGTGGGACGAAACATCGCCAAAGAATTCATTTTGACGGGGAAAAAATATTCGGCGGAAGAATGCTTCAAACGCGGCATCATTAATATAATGATTCCGCACGCAAATCTTCTTGAAGAAGCGACCAAAATGGCTCAAAGCATGGTGAAAGCCGCTCCGATTGCCGTTCATATTGCCAAAAAGGCGATCAATCAGACCGTGGAAAGCTCACTCGAAGCTGGCCTCGCCCATGAACGCTCAGAGTTTGAGAAGTGCTTTCAAACCAATGATTTACGCGAAGGATTTAAAGCTTTTGTCGAGAAAAGAGAGCCAAACTTTCAGGGGAATTAAATGAATTTTCATCTCAACGAAGAACAAGTGATGCTCCAAACAATGGTCCGCGAGTTTGCGGCTCAGGAAATCGCGCCCAAAGCTGCCAAGCTCGATGAGTCTTCCGAGTTCCCTTACGAGGCCGTAAAAAAAATGGCGGACCTGGGACTCATGGGCATGATGGTGCCAGCAGAGCTCGGCGGTGGCGGCATGGATGTCCTTTCCTATGCCATTGCCTTGGAAGAAATCGCAGCAGCCTGTGCCTCGACCGCGGTGACCATGTCGGTCAACAATTCCCTGTTCCTTTCCTGTCTCATGAATTTTGCTACGACAGTGCAGAAGCAAAAATACATTCCCGAGTGGGCCGCGGGCAAAAAACTTGGCGCCTATGCGTTGTCCGAACCGGGAACAGGTTCCGATGCCGCCAATCAGCGAACCACGGCCGTTCGCAATGGAAATACATATATTCTGAATGGCACGAAAAACTTTATCACCAACGGTCCCCAGGCCGACGCCATGATCGTGTTTGCCATGACGGACCGCGAGAAAAAACACAAAGGCATCTCAGCGTTTATCGTGGAAAAGAATTTTCCTGGGTATCAGGTCGGCAAAGTGGAAAAAAAATTAGGTATCCGCGCGAGTTCCACGTCGGAAATTGTGCTCAAGAATTGTGAAGTCCCTGCTGAAAATATCTTAGGCCAAGAGAGCGACGGTTTTCGCATCGCGATGGCAACGCTCGATGGCGGCCGCATCGGTATCGCCGCTCAGGCACTCGGCATTGCCCGCGCGGCGTTTGAAGCTGCGGTTAAATACTCCACGCAGCGCGAAGCCTTTGGCCAAGCGATCTCGCAATTTCAGGGCATTCAATGGAAACTCGCTGACATGGCCATGAACATCGATGCTGCGAGACTTCTCATGTACCGCGCGGCGGCCATGAAATCGAAGGGCGAAAGCGTGACCAAGGAAGCGGCCATGGCCAAGCTCTTTGCTTCGGAAGCTGCCAACATGGTGACCAAAGAAGCCATCCAAGTGTTTGGCGGCTATGGCTACTGTAAAGAATATCCCGTCGAACGTTATTTTCGTGATGCCAAAATTACGGAAATTTACGAGGGGACCAGCGAGATTCAACGCATCGTCATCGCAAGGCAGGTGCTCAAAGAGGTGACTTCGTAATGACCGAGCGAAAAAAATCCTTTACCACGCTGTCCTCGAAACCGATCAACCGACTGTATACTTCGGAAGACCTCAAAGGTTTTGAAGAATCCCGCGATCTGGGGAAGCCCGGCGAATACCCCTACACCCGCGGCATCCATTCGACCATGTACCGCGGTCGGCTGTGGACCATGCGCCAGTTCGCTGGATTTGGAACCGCCGAAGAAACCAACCGGCGCTATCACTATCTGCTCGAACACGGCCAGACCGGACTCTCGGTCGCCTTCGATTTCCCGACCCTCATGGGCTACGATTCCGACTCGCCGCGCGCCCAAGGCGAGGTCGGCGTTTGCGGCGTGGCCATCTCCACGCTCGACGACATGGAAATGCTTTTCCGTGGCATTCCGCTCGACAAAGTGACGACATCCATGACCATCAACGGTCCAGCGGTCGTCCTCCTCGCCATGTACTTCGCAGTGGCCGACAAACAGGGCGTTTCCTTGGACAACGTCGGTGGAACGGTTCAAAACGATGTGCTCAAAGAATTTATCGCTCAGCACTCGTGGGCCTTTCCGCCTGACCCTTCCATGCGCGTGGTCGTCGACATGATCGAATACTGCGCCCAGCACGCGCCGCGGTTTCATCCGGTTTCTATTTCTGGTTATCACATTCGCGAAGCCGGCTCGACAGCGGCTCAGGAATTGGCGTTTACGCTTGCCGACGGTATTGCCTACGTCCAGGCTTCGGTTGAACGTGGCCTGGATGTCGACGCCATCGCTCGCCGACTGTCGTTTTTCTTCAACGCCCACAGCGATTTCTTCGAAGAGATCGCCAAGTACCGCGCTGCCCGCCGCATGTGGGCCAAAATCATGCGCGAGCGATTCAAGGCCAAAGATCCCACGTCATGGATAATGCGCTTTCACACGCAGACCGCGGGCGTGAGCCTCACAGCGCAACAACCGTATAACAACATCGTCCGCACAACACTGCAGGCGCTCTCCGCGGTCCTCGGCGGAACACAGTCGCTGCACACGAATTCGCTCGATGAAACCCTGGCACTGCCAACGGAAAACGCCGTGCGGATTGCGCTGCGCACCCAACAGATCATCGCCCATGAGTCCGGGGTGACGAATACGATCGATCCCTTGGCCGGTTCGTATTTCGTCGAAAAATTGACCAATGAAATGGAAGATGAAGCGAGCGCGCTCATCCAAAAGATCGATGACATGGGCGGCATGTTGAAAGCCGTGAAGATCGGCTTTCCGCAAAAGCAGATCGCGGATGCGAGCTATCGCTTCCAGCAACAAGTGGAATCAGGAGAAAAAACAATCGTCGGCGTCAATGTCTTTCAAACCAAGGACGAAGAAGATTTGGAAATCCTGAAACTTGATTCTTCGATCTCTCATCGACAGATCGAACGCGTCAAAGCCGTAAAGGCCAGGCGCAATCAGCAACAGGTGGCCGACACCTTGAAAATATTGAAACAGGCAGCGGAAAACTCAACCAACCTCATGCCGGGGCTTATGCAATGCGTGCATGCCTATGCAACCCTTGAAGAAATCATGACCGTGCTGAAGGGTGTGTTTGGGGAATATCATGATCCTGGGATTTTTTGATGAAACACATTCGCATCTTAGTCGCCAAACCCGGCCTCGATGGCCATGATCGCGGAGTTAAAATCATCGCCCGTGCTCTGCGCGATGCGGGCTATGAAGTTATTTACACCGGTCTCCACCAAACGCCGGAGCAGATCGTGTCTGCCGCGATCCAAGAAGATGTGAACGCCATCGGTCTGTCGATTCTTTCGGGAGCGCATCTGTATCTCTTCAAGCGGGTGGTGGAACTTCTCCACGAGCAAAACGCTGCGGAAATAAAAATCTTCGGTGGTGGGATCATCCCTGAAGAGGATGTCGTGGAACTGAAAAAACAAGGCGTCGCAGAAGTGTTTACGCCTGGAGCTCCGATGCAGGATGTGATTGATTGGGTCCGAAAAAATGTTGGTTAACATACGTTTTCATCGCGAACCCTACGAAAGCAGGGTGTGGCGATCTCCCGTATCTCCCGCGCAGTAGGGGCACGTTGCAACGTGCCCCTACATGAGATCCCCGATAAGAACATTCGGGG
>JACQOX010000088.1 GCA_016202335.1 Deltaproteobacteria bacterium | reverse complement strand
GTTCAGTACCATCTTTGGTATATACTGTTTTTCCATTCTTTTTTTAAACGCGCTGGCGATGATCACCATCATCACCATTCTGCTCAAGAAGAGCGGCGTGCTCGGCGCATTCGTCAATCAAAACCACCTACACGACTTGGGCAAACTGCTCTTCGCCTTCACCGTATTCTGGGCCTACATCGCCTTCTCGCAGTTCATGCTGATCTGGTACGCCAATCTCCCGGAAGAAACGGTTTATTTTCTCACCCGCCTGACGCCGGATTGGAAAAACGTTTCCATCGCCATGGCGTTCATCAAATTCGTCCTGCCCTTTTTCTTCCTGATCTCGCGGCCGGTGAAGCGAAACGAAAACTGCCTGCTCTTTGCTACCATATGGATCATGGGCGCCCAGTGGCTCGATGTCTATTGGATGGTGTTCCCCACCTTCTTCGATACGCCAAAATTCGGTTTCCTGGAAATCGGCATGTTTGTGGGCTTTCTGTCCATCTTCGCCCTGTGCGTCGGAAAATTTCTGACGCGCGTCCTCCCCGTCGCCATCAAAGATCCGCTGCTCCTCGATGGCATGCATCATCATCAGTAAATGAAGTGTGATCTAACACCCCCTCCCCCCTCTTACTCTAAGAGGGGGAAAGAAAAAAATATAGGCAACTTTTCCTGCAGCCTGCCGATATCTTAGCCGAAGATAACGAGGAGCCCTTATGACCACAATCGCCAATCCCTTTTTTACCCACATGCCGTTCACCGCGGATGTCATGCGCGCAGCTTCAATTACTGCCGGCATACGGGCGTATGCTCCTCCAGTAGATCCAACAACGGTTCTTCCAACAGCAAGTCATTATGCTGCCTATTTAGGGGCTCGTGGCAGTCAATTTTTAACACAGCTCGTCCCTGAAAATCGAGCGCCCATGCCTGCCCTACTGGCGTTTCATCAGACGTTTGTGGGGAAATACCTCCCCTCCAGCGATCACCCGCTCGCTGAAGCCGCGGAGCGCCTCACTGCCGGCAAGGATACCACTCCTGATACGTACGTCAGAAAACTCGCGGACGATCTGGAGCGAACAACGGCAGCCCTTCTCCGACAAAGTCCAAGTGAGGAATCAATCCAAGACGAAGACACTGCCTACACCGTCGCGCGTCTTTCCCCTCCACAATTTTTTACGCTCGAACCACAAACACGCTCGGAGAGGAGGGTCGCCAATGCCTGGAGTGCGTTAAGCGTATCGAGTGCTGCGCTCGTGTACGCTCTCGACCTTTTTCCCCTGCCGATGAAAGTCTCGAAGTTGGAAGAAATACTTTCGCTCATGAAAAAATTTGAAAAAGGTGAACGCGTAAGATCTGGGGAGTATGATTGGCTCAAAAACTTTGTTCATCCACCATTGCCCCAATCCCCCGGTTACATCACGAGCCTTAGAGATATTAAGCGACATCCCCTGAGACAGTACCTCGATGATCATCGCTCCTACGAAATAAGCTGTGACCAAGGAATAGAGGCCCTCGATCAAGGGAAATACGATACTGCCGTAACTCTGCTTCATGAGACCGCTGGATACACCGACGGCGAGCTTCGAGAAAAAGCACGACGGGGCCTGGCACAGGCGTATTTCTTTCGCGCAGAAACAGAAAACGACGAAGGCCTCATGGATAAGGCCATTGAGCTGGCTGACCCAAGGAGTACCATTTTTCTCGCCCAATCACATGATTGGCTGGCGACGCATTCGGCATATGACCATATAGTGCTCATCTCCGCTCGCAAGGCGGCAGAACTTTACGCCGAAATCGACCAGATCGATAAAGCCATCGACATGCTGATCCTCGCGGCGAATAAAGCGGAGGCCCTGGAAGATCTGCATCAGGCGGAAAGACTGGCGATCGCGAACCCCACTCCAAGCCGTGGGGTAAAAGTCACCAAGGCCAAGGGTCAGCTCCAAATGCACCTGGGAAGACACAACGAAGCCTACCTGACGTTTTTCACCGCGCGCAATCTGGTGCGCAGCATGGAGACCGCTCCCAGTCCAATGCCGCAGATCGCTCCCTTTGAGACCATCGCCATTTTGCAGTTGATGGCTGAAGCCGCCATTCTCGCAAATCATTTTGAAGCCGCCGAAGTTGCCCTCCAGGAAGCGGTGGCCATCCGCAGCATGATCAATCGCCGTCCCACGGTAAGTACCGAAGTCCTGGGAATATTCACCGACCGTGCCCTCGAAGACCTTCGGTCCGGCCATCTTCATGATGCCTTGGCGACGCTCGCCGATCGCCGAAGCTTGATTGCTGCTCAAGCTGTTGAAGGGCCAGAGGAGCCAAGCTAAAGTATTGACACCTGATCTAGATCAGGTGAAAACGCGTACCTCTATGAAGTTACGCGTTTTTCTTTTTCTTCTGACGGCCTTTTTTTCGGCACCTCTTTGCGCCGCAGAGCAAACGCCTGTGGAACTTGAAGGTGTGGGCATTGAAGAACAGTTGGGAAAACTGCTTTCAACTGAGCTCTCTTTTTTCGATGAAGCGGGGAAAGAAGTTTGGTTGAAATCTTACATGGATGGACAGCACCCCTTAATCCTCGCCTTTGTCTATTACGAATGCCCGAACCTCTGCACCTTTGTCCTCAATGCCCTCACCGATGCTTTGAAAGATCTTTCCTGGACACCGGGAAAAGAATTCCAGGCCGTGATGGTCAGCATCAACCCGAAAGAAACACCGGAGCTCGCTGCTGCCAAGAAGGCCTCGCATCTCGAAGCCCTCGGCAAACCGACAGCCGCTTCGGGGTGGCACTTCCTCACCGGTGAGGAAATCCACATCAAGGCCCTGGCAGATCAAGCAGGCTTTCATTATATATACGATCCGGTGGAGGAGCAGTATGCCCACGCTGCCACGCTGATCATCCTCACGCCCGATGGACGCATCTCCCGCTATCTCTACGGGATTCAATATCCGCCACGGGACGTGAAACTGGCGCTCTTAGAAGCGACCGAAGGCAAGATCGGCAACATCATCGATCGCTTCATGCTTTTTTGCTATCACTATGATCCAAAAGGGAAAAAATACGCACTCATGGCGACACGGCTGATGAAAGGGGGTGCGGCCGTGACCGTACTCGTCATCCTCACCTTCATTTTTAAGCTCAGAAGGAAATAATTATGCTCGCACTGTTTAAACTGCCGCAGTCATCAACGATGGCTCCGAATATCGACAACCTCTTCAACTTTATCCTGTGGGTCAGCATCGTGAGTTTCACGATCATCGTCGTCGGCCTGATCGTTTTCGTCTTGAAATATCACCGCCGCCGCAGCGACCCTGAAAAAACGCCGTACATCGAAGGGCATACGCCGCTCGAACTCAGCATCTGCACCGTGCTCTTTGTGCTCCTCATGGGTATTTTCGCTTGGGGCTGGATCGACTACGCCAAGATCATCACGCCCGCGCAGAATGCAGTGGAGATCAACCTCATCGGCCGCCAGTGGTTGTGGGAATTGGAATATTCCAACGGCCGCAAGCTGACCAATGAGCTCGTCATCCCCAAAGGTAAACCAGTCACCTTGATCATGTCGTCGGCCGACGTCATCCACAGCTTTTTTGTCCCTGCGTTTCGCCTGAAGCAGGACGTGGTTCCCGGCGCCTATACGCAACTCAATTTTACGGCGACCGAGATCGGAATTTTCCCGGCTTACTGCGCTGAATACTGTGGCACCGCGCATTCTGGCATGATCGCCAAGGTGCGCGTGGTCGAACCGGAAGCATTTGAAAAATGGCAGCAGATCTGGGAAATCGAGCAGCAGCTGGGTGAAGACAGTAGGGGCGACCGGCCGGTCGCCCCTACCGCCACCACAGAAAAACCGGAAGCGCGCGGCCAGCGGATCTATGCCGAAAAAGGCTGCAGCGCCTGTCACACCACCACCGGTCAACCCCTCGTCGGACCAAGCTTCAAGGGACTTTTTGGGAAGCAAGAAGAATTGGCCGACGGGAAAAAGACAACGGTCGACGAAAATTATCTGCGCGAATCCATCATGGACCCACAGGCCAAACTCGTGAAAGGCTTTCAGCCGGTGATGCCGACGTACAAAGGCCAACTCTCGGATGAAGAAGTGAACGGCATTGTGGCGTTTATCAAGAGTTTGAAAAATTAAGGAGCCTCCCATGGCACATGCAAGCTATTTAGACAAAAAAGGTCTGTGGTCGTGGTTATCGACGGTCGACCACAAGCGCATCGGGCTGATGTATTTCTGGACTTCGATGGGGTTCTTCGCCATCGGGGGCATCCTGGCCCTGCTCGTGCGTTTGGAACTCATGTTTCCCGGTCAGACGATCATCGATCCTAATCTGTACAACAAAATGTTCACCTTACACGGCGCCATCATGGTGTTCATGTTCATCATCCCGATTATTCCGGCGGCGCTGGGCAACTTTTTCCTGCCGATCCTGATCGGAGCCAAGGACGTGGCGTTTCCGCGGCTCAACTTGGCGAGTTACTATATTTTCGTCACTGGTGCTGCACTTGCTGTCATCGCCATTCTGAACGGCGGCGTGGATACGGGCTGGACGTTTTACACACCTTATTCCATCCGCAGCGCGACGAGTGTCGTACTGACGAGCCTCGGCGTCTTCATCATGGGATTTTCGTCGATCCTCACGGGCCTCAATTTCATCGTCACGGTGCATAAGCTCCGCGCGCCAGGGATGACCTATTTTAGCATGCCGCTGTTCGTCTGGGCGATTTATGCCACGGCCATCATCCAAGTTTTGGCCACGCCGGTCATTGGCATCACCACCCTGCTGCTTGTCATGGAACGCGTCTTGGGCATTGGATTTTTTGATCCCAAACTCGGCGGCGATCCCGTCCTCTTTCAACACTTCTTTTGGTTTTATTCCCATCCAGCCGTGTACATCATGATTCTGCCCGGCATGGGCATCGTGAGCGAAGTCATTCCGGTCTTCGCCCGCAAACACATCTTCGGTTACAAGGCCATCGCCTATTCGAGCTTGGCCATTGCCTTCATCAGCTTCATCGTATGGGGGCATCACATGTTCGTGTCGAGCCAATCACCGCTCGCCAACTTCTTGTTCTCGATCCTCACCATGCTCGTGGCTGTACCCACGGCCATCAAGGTCTTCAACTGGACGGCCACGCTCTACAAAGGTTCCATTCAGCTGGCCACTCCGATGCTTTACGCGCTGGCGTTCATTTTCTTATTCACCATCGGCGGCCTAACCGGACTTTTTCTGGCCGCGCTGTCCGTCGACGTCCATCTGCACGACACCTATTTCGTCGTGGCCCATTTTCATTACGTCATGATGGGCGGCACGGTGATGGGCCTGCTCGCTGGCATCCACTACTGGTGGCCAAAAGTGTTCGGCAAAATGTATCCGGAAAAACTCGGGAAACTGGCCTGGGGATTTATTTTCCTGGGATTCAATATGACCTTCCTGCCCCAATTTTATCTTGGAAAAATGGGAATGCCACGCCGCTATCACGATTATCCAGTGGAATACGCCTCACTCAATTTCGTTTCCACGGTCGGCTCGTGGTCATTGGGAATCGGCTTTGCCATCATGTTCAGTTACCTGATCTGGTCGCTCTATCGCGGCAAAGCTGCCTCGGCCAATCCGTGGAACGGCAAAACGCTCGAATGGCAGATCCCCTCGCCCCCGACGGAACACAATTTCGAAGAAACACCGGTCATCACCGCCGGTCCCTATGAATATGGAGTCCGCACATGAACACCCACGTCGTCCCCCATCATTTTGATTCTGCGGATCAGGCCTATCAGGCGTCAAAGCTCGGCATCTGGTTGTTTCTCGTCACGGAAGTCCTGCTCTTTGGAGGACTGTTTGTGGCCTACATCATGTACCGCGCGATGTATCCCGAGATGTTCCATGAAGCCAGCAAGCTCTTGAGCCGTCCGATGGGTGCCATCAATACGATCGTGCTGATCTGCTCAAGCTTCACCATGGCCATGGCGGTTTCCGCCACCCAGCGAAACGACAGCAACCGCGCCAATCAATACCTGATCGTCACACTGTTTTGCGCTGCAGTTTTCCTCATCATCAAATACTTCGAGTATTCCCATAAATTTCATGAAGGCCTGTTGCCAGGCATGTATTTCACGTTTGAAGGATTGAATCATCCCAAGGCCCCGCTCTTTTTCTCGCTCTATTTCATGATGACGGGACTCCACGGCATCCACGTCCTCTGCGGCATGGGACTCATCCTGTGGATGCTCATCCGCTCCAATCGCGGTGAATTCAGCAGTCAGTATTTCACGCCCATGGAAAACACCGGCATCTATTGGCATTTAGTGGATTTAATTTGGATCTATCTGTTTCCGCTCATGTATTTAATTGGATAAACACTATGCATACACACGATCATCGCCGTTCGTATAAATTCATTTGGATTGCTCTGCTCTTGCTGACCGCCATCACAGTGTGGACTTCGTACCACGACTATGGCGTCTTCAATATCATTGTCGCCATGGGCATCGCGTCGCTCAAGGCTTCGCTCGTCGCGCTTTATTTCATGCATCTGCGTTACGACAACCGGCTGAACCAGGTGGTCTTTGCCTCATCCCTTTTCTTTTTACTTATTTTTATCGGACTCACGGCTGCAGACGAACTCTTTCGACCGGCAACCACCAAAGTTCATATCACCAATGCTCCAACGCAAACGCCATCCGCCAAGATCCCAGTCGATATGGCAGTGGATATGATGGTGGAAGAAGCTGGTAAGTGATATAGAGGTTTCTATGAAACGACTCCTTTCGTTCACCATTTTCACTACTTTCTTTCTCTTCCTATGGGGAGCCACCGTACGCAGCACGGGGACGGGGCTCGGCTGTCCCGACTGGCCGCTCTGCCTTGGAAAAGTCATTCCTCCGATTTCCTTTCCGGTCATCATGGAATGGGGCCATCGTCTGCTGGCGTCCCTGGTTGGATTTCTCACGCTTTCCATCGTCATGGTTGCCTTCACAAAATATCGCCGCGAGCTCGGCAAACTCTCGATCGTTGCCTTTGTGCTCCTGCTCATCCAGGCAAGCCTCGGCGGCGCCGCCATCCTCACGTTCCTGTCACCGTACGTCATCAGCATCCACTTAGGCGTGGGGACCTTATTTCTCAGCACGCTCCTCTGGATGCGACTCCGGCTGCACGCAACAGACGCATTCGCTCGCTTCGCTGCGACAAACGCGGGAGGGGAAACCCCTCCCCCGACCTACGGTCGGCTCCCCCACCCAGTCGCTGCTCAGGAGCAAATACGTCTGTTGCTTTTCATCGCATTAACCTTTGTCTTTCTTCAAACCTTGTTGGGCGGAATGGTCGCCAGCTCCCACGCAGGCCTCGCCTGCCCTGATTTTCCGACCTGCTTTGGCAACTGGATCCCGGAACTCTCTGGCCTGGTTGCCTTGCAGTTTTGGCACCGCGTGGGCGCTGTGCTGGTATCGCTAGCGGTGTGTCTAACGTTGATCGCGTTCTTTTCCCAAAAACATGATCATCCCGTAAAACCGGTGTTCATCGGCATTGGCATCGTCACTGCGCTTCAATTCCTGCTCGGCGTTTCCAATGTTCTCTTAGGACTCCCGGTCGTGCTTCGCGTCGCTCATCTTGGCGGTGCCACACTGCTCTATTCTCTGCTCTTTATCGCTGTCTACGAGGTTCGACGTGTTCGTAGCGCTTCTTAATCTCACCAAACCGCGCATCAGCCTGCTCTTCGCAGTAAGTGGTCTGGCAGCCCTGATGATCGAAGGCAGCCTGCGCTCGCGTCCGCTGCTCTTTTGGCTCATCGTGCTGGCGATTTTTTTGGTCGGTGGTTCGGCAAATGCCCTCAATCAATACTTCGAACGCGACCTCGACAAACTCATGCTGCGCACCGCGCGCAAACGTCCGCTGCCGCTCGAAAAAGTCAGCCCGAATTTGGCGCTCGCCTTTGCGATCACCATTGGCATCATGGGCTGCGGTATGCTGTGGCTGCTCGGCGGATTTTTGGCCTTTGCTTTAGGGCTCGGCACCATCTTGTTTTATAGTTTTTACTACACGTTGTGGCTCAAACCCCGAACGCCGTACAACATCGTCATCGGCGGCGCGGCCGGCGCCACCGGTCCCCTCATCGCCTGGGCCGCAGCAACCGGCACCATCAGATGGGAGTCGTTCATTCTTTTTCTGATCATTTTCTTTTGGACCCCGCCGCACTTTTGGGCGCTGGCCATCTGCTGCAAGGACGACTACGCCAAGGTCGGCATGCCCATGCTGCCGCTGGTGAAAGGCGACGAAACAACGCGGAAGCAAATTCTGTGGTATTCACTCACCTTGCTGCCGCTGTCGGCTTCGCTGCTTTTCTTTCAGGGAATCGGTTGGATTTACGGAGGAACAGCGATCGTTCTGAGCGTGGGATTTCTCGCCCTGGCAATAAGGCTCTATCGGATTAAATCGACTCGCCTTTCTTGGCAGCTCTTTGGGTTTTCGATCGCCTACCTCGCGCTGCTTTTCCTGGCGCTGATTGCTGACCAACTGGTGTAGGAAATTCAAAAGGTTCAAGAAACGCCAGACGTTCGAAATTATAAAGCTCGTCAGAACCGGCTTTCAGATGGCCATTGCCTTCATACTGATACATCGCCGATGCCGTCCACAGCTCCATGCGATCAACGACTCTCGGCAAAAGTCCTCTCTCCCCCAAGAGAAAAAGGCGTTCTGATATAAATGCCCTTTTGGCCGGGATCACAGCAATTTGAGGCCGTGAAGGTTTCCAAAAGACAAGTCCCAACGCGAAACCTCGTTCCCACTTTTCATGCGTTCCACCTGCGCCAATCTGAAAAACTCTGTACCGACCGCGGGAATCCAGAGGTTGCCGCATAAAGGACGAGTTGGCATTGGCCATCTGAACGTCCAACGTTGTTTTGGCCGCCATGAAGGGCTCTAGGCGCGTTTGAACCGTGCTTACAAAAGCCGGGGTAAGAAGTGGGGATACGAGGCTTATCATAGCTCTATCTTTATTATCGGCTGAGCCCGCTATTAGTTGCTTATTTTTTGCTGTCGAGCGGTTTTTTGGTCATTTCTTGGTAAATCTCGAGGAGCGGTCGACCGGTGTCATGGGCGAGTTTTCGGACGTCTTCGTATTCAGGGATCTGCTTCAGCACCTCGCCTTCGCTCGTTTTGCCGATTTTGACCCGAATATCGCCATTTTTCGTCGGCATCTGGCGAATTTCACGGGCCAGGATTTTTCGCTCCACCGGATAATAACGGACGCCAAAGGTCGTGGTTTCACGCAAGATCAGGTCACAGAGGGCTTCTCGGTGCTCTTCATGGGCCTGACAGGACAGGATGATGGCCGGTCGATTTTTTTTTGCAATCACAGGGATGAACAGCACTTCCAAGGCTCCGACCGCGAACAGCCGCTCCATCACATATTCGTAAATCTGCGGGTTCATGTCATCGATGGTCGCTTCGATGGTGTAAATCTTTTCGAGGAAGCTCGTCATGGCGGATGACTATTCTAACGGCTTTGGCGGCGTCAATGCTTCTTTATTTCAGGACCGCAATTTCGACTTCTTGGACCGCCCGTTCATTGGCGCGCCGGACGGTCATTTGCAGTTGGTTGAGGGAGATGGTTTCGCCGACTTTGGGAATGCGCTCCGCAACATGGACGACAAACCCGGCGACGGTCTGATACTCTCCTTCCGGGATGCCGAGCTTCAGACGTTCATTGGCCCGGGACACTTCGAGCCGGCCATTCACCAAATAGCGCTTGGGGCCAATGCGGTGATAGAGCTGCTGGACCTCGTCGTGTTCGTCGCGAATTTCACCGACCACTTCTTCGAAGACATCTTCAGCGGTGACCACGCCGGTCGCAGCACCGTATTCATCCACCACAACCGCCAGTTGATCCCCTCGTCGCTTCATTGAAATAAACAACTCATCGAGCGGCATCTCTTCTGGGACGTAATACGGAGCATGCATAATGTCTCGGATCAACGCATGGCTCTCGCCGAGCAGCAAATCCGTATTCATGAGCACGCCGACGATGTTGTAAATTTTTCCCGAATAGATCGGAATACGGCTGTGTTCTTTTTCTTCCATGAATCGTTCGGCCTCTTCCCGCGTGGCCGTGTCAGGAAGAGCGGCGACATCGATGAGCGGCGTCTTGATGAGTTCCACCTTTTTTTCCGCCAGATCGAAAATGCGCGAAATCAAGGTGCGCTCAAATGGCTTCACATCGCTCGACTGCGATTCGTCTTCCGCGCGAATGAGCAATTCAAGCTCTTCGCGAAGAAACATGGGCTCGCTGCCAAAGCGTTTTTTCACCCCGCGCAGCAGAAGGTCCGTGAGCTGCGATAACAGCCACACCACCGGAAATAAAAGAAAGGAAATGATCAATAAAATGGGCGAAACAAACAGCACCAGGCGATCGGCATAATAGTGGTAGAGGCTCTTGGGAACGAGTTCGGCGAAGATCAGCGTAAACGGCCAGATCACCAGCGCATACGGTGCAGCCTTTGGACCATAGTGGTCGATCAGGTAAAATGTCGTCACGACCGACGCCACCACGGTGCAGAGGTTGGTCCCGAGCAGCGTCGTTGAAAAAAATTTAGCGGGATGTTTCACCAGGTGGAGCGCGGCCAAGACCAAACGCGAACGGTCCGGGGAAATATTCACCAGGCGCATTTTGCTGGCATTGACAACCGCCATTTCGCTGCCGGAGAAAAAACCTTCCAGTAAAATGCAGGTGACCAAAATGATGATGAGGAGAAGGAGGCTCATTCGCGCATTTCTCCAAAGAGTTCGGTCAATACATCGTGGAGCGTGGCCACGCCGATGAGGCTGCCCTGTTCGTCCTGAACGAGCGCCATGTGCATGCGGGAGGATTGAATTTTGCGAAGCAACACTTCGATGCTCTCATTTCCCCCGACGAAAATGGGTTTATGCAGGAGTTCGCGGATATCGTCCTTCGAGCCGGTGCGACGTTTGCGATCAAAGGTGAAGAGATCGCGCACGTGCAAAATGCCGATGATATTCTCCGGCTGACATTCATACACGGGAACTCGGCTGAAATTCTCCTTTTTCATGCAGGCCAGAAGTTCGGTAAAAGGAATGTCGACCGAAACGGTCATGAGCGCTAATTTTGGCGTCATGATATCGCACACGACTTTGCCGGCGAATTCAAACACGTTGTGAATCAGTTCGTGTTCTTCGGCGATAATCACGCCTTCTTTTTTACCGAGATCGATGAGCTGTCGAAATTCTTGTTCCATCATCATGGGGCTGGAATTTTCTGGGCTCCCACCGAAGATGCGAATGACGCCATCGGCGATGCTGGCGAGGACAATGCGCAGCGGTGTGATGGCCACGTGAAAGACGCGCAGCGGCACGACGATCACGGGTGCCAACTCACGCGAAAAACGCAGCGCTATGTTCTTTGGAACGATCTCGCCAAAGATCAGAATGACCGGCGTAACGATCACCACAGCCAGCAGCGTTTCGGCGTAGGCTCCGTGCGGAAACAATTGGCTGACAATACTCGCCCCGATGATCGACATGGCGATATTCACGAATTCATTGCCAAGCAGGATCGTGACTAAAATATGCCGCGGATTGCACAGGCATTCGACCACCTTGCGCGCTGCAAAACCTTTTGAATGTTTAAATTTGTGAATGTGGACTTTGGAGAGCGAAAAAAGTGCGGTTTCGGAACTGGAAAAAAAAGCCGAAAAACAGAGAAAAATAAAAAAGAGAAAAACGAGTGGTATCATAGAAAATGGTCAAACCCCGCTTGGCCATACGTAATGGGATTTCCGGTTCCGTCGCACAGCACTCGCACCTTCTCGTCTGCAAGTATGGTTCCGATGTGGCTCAGTTTCCAATCTTTACCCTCACACCTTTTTTCAAAGGCCGATTTCTTTCCACCTACAACCGTGAAACAGAGTTCATAGTCTTCGCCACCCGTCGCTGCAAGCACGATGGGATCTCTTTTCAAAAGGTTGCACGTTTCGTGAAACCCTTCCGCCATGGGAAGCGCATCGGCGCTTATTTCAAAACCAACCCGACTCTGATCCGCGATGTGGCCGAGATCGGCCACGAGACCGTCGCTCACGTCGATCATGCTCGTCACCATGTCGGTTTTCCGAAGCCATTCTCCCAAAGCAAGTCGTGGTTCAGGGGAACAGTGAACATCGATAAAGGGCTTTGCTTCGGCAGTATGAATATTTTGGAGCAGACACTGAAGCCCGAGCGCTGACGATCCAAGTTCACCGGAGACGTAAATTGCATCGCCCAATTTGGCCTGACTTCGCAGGAGGGCCGCGCCCTTGGGCACCTGACCGATGGCCGTGATGGAGAGGACGAGCCCTGAGGCACTGCGTGTCGTGTTCCCGCCGATGCAGACGACATCATATTTCTCTTCAAGGCAGCGAAGCCCGGCTGCCATAGCTCGCGCATCATTATCCGTCAGACCTTCAGGCGCTGCAACGCTCAGCAGATAATATCGTGCCTTGCCACCCATGGCTGCGATGTCGCTCAGATTGATGGCCAATGCCTTGCGCGCGAGCGTCGCCATGTCCATGAAGGAGCGACGAAAGTGCACGTCTTCAAACATGGCGTCGGTCGTATACAGCCAATCGACATCGCTCTTTCCCGCGAGGACAGCGCAGTCGTCGCCACGACCAATGAGCACACCTTCGGCCAAAGGCCTCAACTCCTGGGAAAGTAACCGAATGAAGGCATGTTCAGAAAGTTTGTTCATGGCCCCACAATTGGTTTGATCTCGCCGTTTTTGACAGTCAGCACCGTCAATTTTCGCTCGGCATCGCCGTGTTCGTTGAAAGAAATTTTTCCCGTCACTCCCGGAAAATCATGAAGCCGCGCGAGCGCCTGTTGAATGGAAGCTGGATCGGCGAGTGCCCCATCCGAAGCGCCGGTGATTAACATGCGCATGGAATCAAAACCGAGCGCTTCGAGCAGTGACGGCTCGGTGTGATAAGCATCGCGAAACCGCTCGGCGAAAAGACGAGCTTCATCGATCTCTACGTGCGGCACAAAGGCATCGACGAAAATGGCGTCTTCCACATATTCCCCTCCGCGCTCAATGAGATCCGGTGTATTCCAGCGGGCCGGCCCCATGAGCACTTTTTTCTCGATACCCATAAGATCCAGCACCGGTGCAAGGTAGCCCATATTTCCCGGGGAATCAGGAATGAAAATGGCATCAAAGGCGTCTTTTCCTCCGCGCAACAGTCGACTCAAACCATGTTCACTTTCGTCAGCACGAAGCTGATTGGCAAAATCCATGTTGTGAGGCGCATATTGCTGACGGCCGATGATTTTCACTCCAGCAGTGGCGGCCGCTTTTTCAAAGGCATCGGCGTATTCCTTGCCGAACGGATGCTCGGGTTCCAAAATAAAAAAACGGCTAAAATGGCGCACACCCACCGCGTAATCGATGAGCGTTGCGGCCTGTGATTCCGCTGTCAACGTATTGCGAAAAACGTGCTGCCCAATTTCCGCAACGCCTTTTTTTTGCGAAAGCGAAATCATGGGAATGCCACGCTGTTCCGCCCGCAAAGCCGCAGCTTCGGCATCGGTCGAATTCATGGGGCCGATGATGGCCACGGCGTTTTGCATTGCCAGGTCATCGACCGCCTGAGCCGCCACGCCGGGATTTGCACGCGAGTCGCGGATCAGCAATTCAATCCCACTGGGGCCTCGACACGGAGTGTAGAGTCCAATGGCACATTCCGCACCGTGAAGAACCGCTTCGCCGTAGTCCTTGTATTTTCCGGTGAGCGGCAAAATGATGCCCACCTTCATAGAATGCGTTCCTATCTGCCCACCGGTTTCCCCCAGCAAAAGCGAAGCCCTCGGATAGTATTCATGTTCAGGATAGGACGTGACGTAGGATTGCAAGACTTCATGGGCCTTTTCCGGCTGTCCTGATTTTGCCAAGGTCACTGCTAATTTATAATAAGCATAGCCGCCGGATTTTTTTCCTCGATATACCTCGAGCGGTAACGCTTCAATATCCGCAATGGTCACCGTTTGATCATCCATCCATGCCTGAATGCGCGCCTTGGCTTCTTCGATGGAAACGATATTTTGCAGCTCGGTGAGCGACGCACGATCTTCGGGAGACAGCACCGCATCGTCATCGATAAAATACAATACCCATAAAATGGCGCCGTGCGCTGTCGTGGCTTCCAGATGGTCGTGGTTGAGGATGCCCAATGAGTTCAGGCGAATGCGCAAGACAGGGGAAAGTTTACTTCGGTCGATGAGCGTCAATTCACGCAAGGATTCGACATGGAGATCGCGGCGAAACAGCGCCAGTGCTAATTTGAATCGTGCGCGATCAGAATAGCTCGACCGAGCATCTCGGGAAATCGCTGACCGGTAAAGTTCTTCCGCCCTGTCATATTGTTTTCGGGCAAAGGCAATTTCTCCGCGGCGAAAAAGAACTTCCGGCATAAGCATGGACTCAGGATGCAACTCCACAAAATGGGCGAGGAGGAGGTCTGCTTCGTCGATGCGTTTTTCGGTGAAGGCCGTTCTGGCGGCATCGATCTGGATTTGTTCTTCGGAGCTGACCGCTCGAACTGACGGTGGAGCTTTGCTCGCGCAGGCAACTGCCGGAAGCGTGAACAGAAAAATCAGCAGAATCGTTTTCAACACGTCCCTTCCTTTTTGGCGACGCTCACCAGCGCAGGCCGAAGCAATCGTTCACCAAGCAGGAACCCACGGCGATGCACGGCGATAACGGTCTCAGCTTCATGCTGATTGCTGGAAACCATGGCAATGGCCTCGTGCTTTGCCGGATCAAATCGTTCTTCTACACTGCCGACATCTTTCAGATCATATTTTTCAAGTGTCGTCAGCAGATTCGTGCGCAGGAGCACCACACCTTCGGCGATTTTTTTCGCGTCTTCGGAGGCTTTGGGATCAACGTGCTCCAAAACACGGTCGAGATCGTCGATCACCGGTAAGAGGTCTGACAGCAGACGTTCGTTGGAATAGCGAATGCGGTCTTCGACATCGCGAGACGTGCGTTTTTTAAAATTTTCAAACTCCGCCATCACGCGCAGCAGTTTTTCATAGTGCTGTTTGGCCTCTTCCTGCGCAGCCTTGAGATCCGCGGAAACATCTTCAGTCTCGCGAAGTTCGTCGACCTTCGTCTTGAGTTTTGGTTCGTCGTTCATATTTATGACCTTTCTAAATAGTCGCTGACTAATTTTGCCGTAAAATCCACCACGGAAACGACATGCGCATAATTCATCCGCGTTGGGCCGATGACACCGAGCGTACCGATCACCGACCTGCCTTTGCGATAAGGCGCGGTGATGAGGCTTGTTTCTGCCACACCTTTTTCTGCACGCGTATCCGTACCAATGAAAATTTTGACCCCTTCCGCTTCTTTGCAGCGGTCCAGAAGCTTCGCCAGGCGCTGTTTTTCTTCAAGCATATTCATCATTTCCATAAGCTGCGTCTTGCCTTCAATCATCACATCTCGTTCCGGAACGGCCGAAAAGAGTTTTTCTGAAAACACAAAGGCATGCTTCATCAGGCGATCGTATTCAGCGCGCTCGATTTCTAATTCCGCGGCGATTTTCTCACGCGCTTCGGCAAGTGTCAGCCCGGTAAAAATGCGATTGCAGAAATGATTTATTTTTTCGAGCTCAGCCATGTTGAAATCGTCGCGCACATCGATGATGCGGTTCTGCTCCAGACCGGAATCTGAAACAAAAATACCGAGAAGTCGTCCCGACGACAGACGCAGAAACTCTACGTGTTTGAAGATGATGTCATCGCTTCCCGGGGTGAGCACAATGCCGACATAGTGGGAAATCGTGGATAGCACCACCGTCGTCCGTTGCAGGAAATGCTGCAGGCCCCCGTCCGATGCCCCCACTTTTTCGCGAATCATGGCCTGTTCTTGAACGGAAAGGTCATGCACCTCGAGCAGGCTGTCGGTATAATAGCGCAGGCCCTGAAGCGTGGGGATGCGACCTGCCGAGGTATGCGGCTGCTCGAGAAAACCCATTTCGGTCAGATCCGACATGACATTGCGGATCGTGGCCGGCGAAAGCTGTAAAGGATGATGTTTGGAAAGCGTCCTGGAGCCGACAGGAGACGCGCTGGCGATGTAGTCTGCAACCAGCATTCCCAGGATTTCACGATAGCGCTCGGAGAGTTCAATGGGCATGGGGGCGTAGCTATCGACGCCCTCCGGCGTTGTCAATCACAGGGATTCAAATTGACCAGTAACTGACAGTCAGTTACTGGTCACTGACTGTGAAAAAAATCCCTTTGAATTTTCTCTTGCGTCAAACATGCGCCATCACCTTGGGGGCCTTTCTCTCGGCCACATCGATCAACCTTTTCCTGGTACCGCATCACTTTGTGAAAGGCGGTGTCAGTGGACTCGCGCTGCTCATCAGTTACCTGGCGCCATTTCCGGTCTGGCTGTGGGTGGCCATCATCAATGTCCCGATTTTCCTTGCCGGCTTTCGTATTTTGGGGCGCAGTTTTGTCTTGGGGAGCCTGTACGGCACGGTCATCTTTACGTTCTTTATTTTCGCGACCCAAGGTCTCGCCCAACTTCATTTCCTGAAAAACCCCATGCTGGCAGCGCTGTTTTCCGGCGTCCTCGGCGGCATCGGCGTAGGCACCACCTTGCGGGTCAATGGTTCTTTGGGAGGAACCGACATCATCGCCGCCATCATCAATAAGAAGCTGTCGATCAGCATCGGCACCATCAGCTTCATCATCAACGGCGTCGTGGTGATTCTGACCGGCGTATTTTACGGTGCGGAAATTGCGGCTTTCGCTCTGCTGGCCATCTTCATCGAAGGCATGGCGCTCGACAAAACCGTCCGCGGCATCGACACCAGCAAGGCCATCATGATCATCACCACGAAGCCCGACGAAATTGCCGAACAGATCCTCAAAAAACTCATGCGCGGGGTGACCTTTCTGCAGGGCGAAGGCGCCTGGGAACAGTCCCCTCGCAAAATCCTTTACTGTGTGGTGTCCCTCCGTCAGCTGGCCCGCGTCAAATACTACGTCCGCGAAGCCGACCCCAAGGCCTTCATGTCCGTCGCCGACGTCTCCGAAGTCATGGGCAAGGGTTTCCGGCCGAATCCGTTTTAGCACGTTTCCATTTCCTTCGTTGGATCGGCATCGATCTCGAAACTCATGATAAAATGCCTACTTACAGCATGTTCGCTGGTGTTTTCTCATCTATTACATGGAACAGCGCAACATTGGTCCTCCTCAAGGTCGATAATAGAGCAAAAGGGGAAACTGTAAGGAGACGATATGCCCATAACAAACAAAACTTGCACAACGTACACCGTCAAACCGGGTGATAACCTTTGGAAAATAGCTAAGGAACGGGTCACCGGCGACAATCCAGAGGGGCTCACAACGCCAACTCCAGAGACCATCGCCAACGCCGTAGAAGAACTAAAGCAGTTGAATCAAATGGGGAACAGCAGTCTTTTGAAACCAGGACAACTTCTTTTGTTTGCCCCTTGTGTTGAGGAGTGAAAAGAAAAAAACCAGAAATAACTTAACTAGACTGACTAGATTAAGCATTCTACCTGCATGGAAAAAACTTATTCTATCTATGAAGCCAAAGCCAAACTCAGTGAAGTCCTTCGTCTCGTCAAAAGCGGCAATGAAGTCACTATCACGGAGCGAGGCGAGGCGAGGCGATCGCTAAAATCATCCCCTTCCCTCACGAGGAAAGTTTCCAAGCACGTCTTAAAAATCTTCATCGGACAGGGCAACTTTCTCCAAGGAAATACAGAAAGTTGAAACCCTCCGGCATCAAAGTCAAAGGCGGGCTAAAAAGATTTCTCCAGGAACGGGAATAAAATTGACCTACTCCTTATCAAGACCCGAGCCTGACGAATAAATATTTTCGGAAACAACTTTTTACGCTGAAACTGAATACTACCTCTGTTAGAGAGAACTTATGCAACGACTGCGCACCCATCTTCCCTATTTGCTTCACCAGACCCTGACGATTACTTTAGGGGCCTTTTTGACAGCTGTGGCCATCAATCTGTTCCTGGTGCCTCACCAGTTGGTCACCGGCGGCGTCGGTGGCCTGGCGCTTTTCGTCGCCTATCTTATTAAGTTGCCGGTCTGGATGTTGGTATTAGGATTCAATCTGCCCATTTTTATCGCCGGATTTTTATTGCTGGGGCGCAGCTTCCTGGCAGGCAGTCTTTTTGGCATGGTGATGATGACCGTGTTCATTTACCTCACTGAAGGCATGTCCCAGGTCCATCTCGTCCAAGATCCGTTCATGTCCTCAATTTTTGGGGGCGTTCTGGGTGGCGTCGGCATGGGGCTTACCCTGCGGGTGAATGGCTCGCTCGGCGGCACTGACATCATCGGCGCCATCTGTAAAAAATATTTTTCCATCAGCATCGGCACCATGAACTTCGTCGCCAATGCGTTGATCGTGGTACTCACGGGAACGATCTTTGGTTCCGACATCGCGTCGCTCGCGCTCATCAATATTTTTGTGGAGTCCATCGCCTTGGATAAAACGATTCAGGGCCTGGATACCAGCAAGGGCATCTTTATCATGACTGAAAAACCGTCGGAAATCGCCGCGCTCATCATGGAAAAACTCAACCGCGGCGTCACCCTCCTGCAAGGCGAAGGTGGTTTTACGCAATCGCCTCGCCAAGTCATCTACACCGTGGTTTCACTGCGCCAGCTGGCCCGCGTGAAGTATTACGTCCAGACCACCGACCCCAAGGCCTTCATGTCCATCGCCGACGTCGCTGAAGTCGTGGGCGAGGGGTTCCGACCAAGTCCGTTCTAGCAACTTTCTCCGAAATCCGCCGATAATAAGAGAAGAGGATATATGACGACACTCATCTCCCTGCCCGTGTTTATGAGTCAGTATATGGCGGTTTTGCCGCTGCCTACGGCTATTTCCGCCGTGCCGATTGGTGCTTCGTACGGTTTGTTAACCGCTCATCTTGGCCTGCAAAAACAGGCTCCATCCGCAGTCGTCGCCGATGAGGCCATCACCGAACCCGGGGCAACACCGATTCAGCCTCTCCCACCCGCGACCGATATCGCCGGCATTCTTCGCTACGTCCAGGAAGCATCGGCTTATGCCTCCACACTGACTGATGAGGCGATAAGACAGCGTTATCATGATCTGGAATTGCCGATACACCGGGCCCTTGGCATGAGCACTACGGGCCGCAGAGGATTACTGCTTATCAACCCTCTGACCGAAGGTCGCCTGGCCTTTTTCGATGAAGCAGCCGGCCCTCAGATTCGCCGCAACGATGTGGTGATTTCCTTTGACGTCACGATCACCCACTTGGGTGGCGAAAAACAAGGCGATACCTTTTTGAGGTTCATCGAGATCAACGGGTTTCGTTATCCATATGATCTGGACCAACGTGAAGCAGATTGCCTCCTCGCCCTTGCAACGCGTTTGAATGGAGGAAAAGCTTTTACCGATTTCATGAGTGATGGATTGCAATTGATTTGGTACAATGAACGCCATTTTGGGTCTTCATTGCCAGAACCTGCGCCAAGGGCTTTGGATCGCCGGCGAGAAGAACGCCTCCCTTCACCACCACCAGAACGACTTCCCTTTGAACTTCGTCATGCAGAGACCAATGTCCTTGGCGCTGCGGGAAAGACGATGATGGAGATGCTTCGCGAGGCACGAGCCAATGATCCTCTTTTGCCGAGGGAAGCAACGCCGCCTGCGGGCCTCGCAGCGCGGGCACTCCAAGGTATTCGAGGTGTTTTTTCAGCTCTGGGTCCTCGCGCACCTCAAACCCCGGAAGAAATCCGCGGGTGGAATCCGAGTGCGCACCTGGCGCCGTATCTGACCTTGGATGAAACCATTGGCGATGGCATGTACGTTCTCGCCCTGCCTCGCAACATGGAAGTCTTCAACATCAACCGCGACGACTTCATTCCCCTGCGCCGCAACAACAAACCGATTCGTCCGGAATTAGAAGATCATTTATTAAAACTCAGCCGCAAGGCTTTGGTCCGAATCACGCGCCGTGGAGAAGAGTTTATGTTCGAAGCCCACGGCAGCAATCACGTGCTCGTCGGCGACGATCCGGTCATCGACGATGAAATAGAACTCCGGCCAGGACAGATCATCACGTTTGTCCCTGGCATTCAAATCGCGTTTGATGGCAATCGACCGGACTAAGGTTATTCCTTTGATTTTTTAATCACAAGCGCGGTGCCCGGCTTCACCTTGGACGCATTCGTCAGGTTATTCCACTCCTTAAGCTGAGCGATGGTCACACCATGTTTTTTCGCGATCTTCCATAAGTTGTCACCGCGCTTGATGCTATAGGAAAGTGACGTCTGTTCCGAAGACGTTGATTCGGATGATCCACCTTTGGAAGGCACCTTGAGCACCGCCCCCACACGCAGCCCGCGTGGATTTTTAATTTTATTGAGCGCCATCAACTGCCGGTTGGAAGTGTTAAATTTTGCAGCAATCCGTCCGAGCGTGTCACCTTTCTGCACGCGGTAGCGCGACGATGATGTAGTTTCGGAATCTTTTTGTTTGCGGCTCGGCGTCAGCGGTTCGCGAATGGACGCCAAGCGAATGCCGCGGATGGGGACCACGAGTTGAATCCCAGGGCTCACGCGGCTAGCGGTGCGAAGTCCATTGGCCTGCGCGAGCGTTGAACGCGAAACGCCGTACAGATGAGCAATCTTGGCCATGGTTTCACCGCGCGCCACGCGATGATAGACGACATTGATGCGCTTTTCTTCCGGCAGATCGGCATAGGCCACTTCAAAGGTCTGCGCTGTTCCTTGAGGCACGCGAAGATCGTACCGTTTTTCGTGATACGGCGTGGCGTAACGAATGAGATGCGGGTTTAAGTTAGCCACCTCTTCCACACTTGTCCCAGCACACTGCGCCACGACTTCTAAATCCGTCTGCGTATCCACGGTCACCGTATCAAAGGCAAACGGTGCTTCGGGCGTGACGTTGAATCCGTATTTTTCCGGGTGACGGGCGATCATTGCCGCAGCGATAAATTTCGGAACGTAATCGCGTGTCTCGGCGCGGAAATATTTGCGCCCCATGGAGGAAATGCGCCAGAAATCATCGGTACCGGAGCTGGCGATCACGCGTCGAACTTTGCCTTCGCCGGCGTTGTAGGCAGCCATGGCGAGGTACCAATCCCCAAATTCATCGTAGAGGTCCCGCAGGTAGGTCGCGGCAGCGTGCGTTGATTTAATGGGATCTTTCCGTTCGTCGAGCCAGCCGTCGATGCGCATGCCGTAGCGGCGGGCGGTCGGCCGAATAAACTGCCAAGCACCAACGGCATGAGCACGGGAATAGGCGTGCGGATTAAATCCACTTTCAATGAGCGAGAGATAAATGAGATCCTGTGGCATGCCTTCTTCACGCAGAATTCCGCGCATGAGCGTCTGATATCTGCCCGCACGCGCTAAATAACGCTCAAAATGATTTCTCCCAGGACCTTGAAAGTAATCGAGCCAGGCCGACACGCGATCATTCATGACGAGCGGCATGTCAGGAGCACTTGAAACTGTGCGATGTTGCCGAGGAGCCGTGCGTGAGTTCGTCGCCCCTTTTTTCATGAACCCTGACGTCGAACAGCCGACGTTCATCAAAAGGACAACCAATGCCAATAAAAGAATATTTTTCTTCGCCATGACCCGTCCAAGGATAAAAAGTGAATTCAGTCCGCCTGTTTGCGCAAAAATGTCGGAATGTCGTATTGATCGCTTTGGTATTCCAGCACTCCCACATCCTTGGCTTCTTTGGCAATCAAGGAATCCGCCAGATGCCGAGGCGTCGTCATTTCTTCGTCGTATTGGTGTTGATGAAAGCGCTGCGGTGCCGGAGGAGCAGAACGCGTAGCACCTGTTGGATAATTTGCAGGAGCTGCCTGCTGCGACTTCCAATTCTGCATCTGCGGTTCAGGAGCTGATTGCTTCGCATGGAACGACGGTGGCGGTGGAGCAAACGATGATTCAAAATTCACCCCGCCATTGATGCTGGGGACGGCGACGGAAACCCGCGTCGGTTGTGGTTGAGGTGCTGATCGCACGGTCCGATGCATAGGTTTATTGAATCCCGTGGCGATGACGGTCACCCGCATGGATCCCTTGAGGGTTTCATCGATCACGGCACCGAAGAGAATATTGGCCTCTTCATGGGCCTCTTCCTGGATGATCTTGGAGGCTTCACTGATTTCATGCAAGGTCATGTCTGGTCCACCGGTGACGTTGATGAGAATCCCCGTGGCTCCCTTGATCGAAACATCTTCGAGGAGCGGTGAAGAGATCGCCCGCGTGGCAGCTTCCATGGCCCTTGCTTCACCGGCCGCAGTGCCAGCACCCATGAGGGCCATGCCCATTTCGTTCATGATCGTACGAACGTCGGCAAAATCAAGGTTGATCAACCCGTGCACGGTAATTAAATCGGAGATCCCCTTGACCGCTTGATACAAAACATTGTCGGCCTGTTTGAAGGCTTCGATCATCGTGGCATCGCGATCGACGATGCCCAGCAGTTTTTCATTGGGGATGGTAATCAAAGTGTCGACCGCTTCGCGCAGTTCGTTGATACCGCGTTCGGCCTGGGCCAGGCGATGCTTCCCTTCGAAGGAAAAGGGCTTGGTCACGACACCGACGGTGAGGGCCCCCATTTCTTTGGCGAGTTTGGCGATCACCGGAGCTCCACCGGTTCCCGTTCCACCACCCATGCCTGCGGTGATAAACACCATGTCCGCACCCTCAAGGTGTTCGACAATGGCCCGTTGATCTTCAAGCGCAGCATTGCGTCCCATGTCAGGGTTGGCACCGGCGCCAAGACCTTTGGTCAGCTCTCGCCCTAGTTGCACTCGAATCGGGGCGCGATTGGCGCGCAAGGCCTGCATGTCAGTGTTTGCCGCAATGAAATCCACACCGTCCAGTCCGCATTCGACCATGGTCGAAATGGCGTTCCCACCGCCACCCCCAACACCCACTACTTTGATTTTGGCATTCTGAGCTGCAAAGTCGACGAGTTCAAACATAAGATCCCTCCCCCGTAAGGTAGAATAAATTTAAAAAATCTCTCCGAGCCACTCCTTCATGCGATCTTTCACTTTGCTGTACACGTTGCGGTCACGAATCTTGAAGCGTCGTTGATTTTCCGACGTCGAGCCCGTCAACACCAGCCCCACGCCTGTCGAGTAAATCGGACTGCGGACGACGTCGACGAGACCGCCGATCCCTTTGGGGAGGCCTCGGCGAACCGGCAGGTTGAAGACCTGCTCCGCTAATTCCGTGGCTCCTTCCAAAAGCGATGTCCCACCGGTCAACACCACGCCGGCCGCAACCATGTCTTCGTATCCCGAGCGGGCAATTTCCTGTTGGACCAACGTGAAAATTTCCTCCATGCGAGGTTCTGCAATTTCAGCGAGGATCTGACGGGAAAGCACGCGTGGATTGCGACCGCCGACCGATTGCACTTCGATGGACTCGTCTTTGTGAACACTTCCCGCCAGACAGCAGCCGTATTTTTGTTTGATTTTTTCCGCTTCATGCGCGGGCGTGCGAATCCCCACCGCAATGTCATTGGTGAGATGATTGCCGCCGACGGTGAGCACGGCCGTGTGAACGAGACTCCCACCTGAAAAAACGGCGATGTCCGTCGTTCCGCCACCGATATCGACAAGGATCACGCCCAATTCGCGTTCGTCATTGACGAGGACGGCTTCGCTTGAAGCGAGCTGCTGCAGGACAATGTCGTTCACATTGAGCCCCGCGCGATTACAGCATTTGATGATGTTTTGCGCGGAGGTCACCGCCCCGGTGACGATGTGAACTTTGGCTTCCAGGCGAACCCCGCTCATGCCGACCGGATCGCGAACACCGTCCTGATCGTCGACGATAAATTGCTGGGGAATGACGTGGATGACTTCGCGATCGAGTGGAATGGAGACCGCCTGAGCCGCGTCGATCACGCGTTCGACGTCTTGTGATCGCACTTCTTTTTCTTTGATCGCCACGATGCCGTGGCTGTTCAGGCCTTTAATGTGTCCGCCGGCAATGCCTGCGTAAACCGAGGTGATGTCAATGCCGGCCATGAGCTCGGCTTCTTCAATGGCTTTTTTGATCGACGAAACCGTGCTGTCGATGTTGACGACAACGCCTTTCCTGAGGCCCTTCGAAGGATGCGAACCAATCCCGATGACATCCATGCCTTCGTTCGTCACTTCTCCGACAATCGCGCAAATTTTTGTGGTTCCGATATCGAGGCCAACGACAACATCATCTTTTTTTGCCATGCATCTCCCCCTTTCTCCCTGCATGCAAATTGTTCAAAACAATTTGCCCTCTAATGGTTTGTACCTTACCACAACTTGGTTCTTATCATAAGCAATAATATAGAGAATTTGATGATTTTTTTCGCGAATGGCGTCGCGAAAACGCGTCAAGATTTTAAGCTGATCGTCAATCGCATGTTCGCCTACGACAATGCGCATTGGATTTTCTTGCGAGACGATGGAAAAACCACGCATGGCATTGTAATTGATTTCCGAAACGGTTCCGCTCTTGTCGAAGTTCGCCTGCGAATACCAATCCAGCAAGCGAAAGCCGTTCATCACGCGTTCTTTTGCGGACGTGGAAAGTTTGTCTTCCTTCTCCTCCTCTTCTGCATCGTGTTCATCGATCATGCCGGTGAAGACGGGATAATTTTTATTGTCGGTTACAGAAACTTCCTTGAAGATCTGACCTTCACGGTCAACGTAGGATAATGGTTCTTTCACTAAAATCGCGGCGGGCTCGTATTCGACGATGTGAATGATCAGCTCGTGCGGAGGATGACGTCGTACGCTGGCCATCTTGATCCAAGGATTCACCTGAAGACGCTGATGCACGTCGCTCACATCAATTCCTAAAAGATTTTCGCCGATGCTCACTCCGGAAAGACGAACGATCTCTTCGGCCGAAACCTGCCTCACCCCCTCCACCGCGATTTCGCGGATCGACAGAAAGGGCGTGAAAAACAGGAGCAGGTAAAATCCGTACACACATGCCAGCCCCACCGTCATGATGGCGACGGCGGAGAAGATTTTTTGCAACCGTCGAAGCGCCTTTTTAAAGGCACGTTCGCGGCGCACCTGCTGGCGTTTTAGAAACGTGCTCATACCCTCACCTTGAGCGAAGCAGTCTTGAGGATCTCTTCGCAAAGCATGTCAAAATCGATGCCAACGTACTGTGCGGCCTTCGGCACCAAGGAAGTTTCGGTCATCCCTGGAATCGTATTGATTTCCAGAAAACACTCTCCCTCCTCACCGATCATGAAGTCCGCGCGGGCCACCCCCTTACAGCCGAGCTCTTGATAAATGGCTGCAGTCTGGCGCATGAGCCGCTCGCTCATGTCACCGGAAATGCGCGCCGGCAGCAGATATTCGGTCATGCCCTTGGTGTACTTGGAAGTGTAATCGTAAAATCCGCTCTTAGGGGCGATTTCCAAGGGGGGCAGCGACTTGCCATTGAGAATCCCCACGGTCACTTCTTCGCCGCGGATGAATTTTTCGATGAGGATAAGGTCGTCGGAACCGAGCGCCGTCTCAATCGCTTGCGCCAGCGCGTCGGCATTTTCCACGATCGTGGTGTTGACCGTCGATCCCTCGCGCGACGGTTTCACGATGGCCGGGTACACACCGGTATAGCGCTTGGCAAAGGCCATGGGGGATTCTTCCCCGCTCCGAAAAATTTCATGGGAAGCGACGGGCAGGCCGACATCATGCGCAATCCGCTTGCACATGATTTTTTCCATGGCGATCGACGACGCCATCACGCCGCTGCCTGTGTAGGGAATACGCAGCCATTCGAGCATCCCCTGCACCGAGCCGTCTTCGCCGAGTTTTCCGTGCAGCGCGATAAAGGCCACTTCGATTTTCTTTTCTTTCAGGCGGTCGATCAGATGTACGTCGGCATCGATCGATTCGATCTGATACCCTTGGCGTTTCAAGGCCGCAGCAATCGCGGCCCCCGTCCTGAGCGAAATCTCTCGTTCCTTGGACATCCCGCCCATCAACACACCAATTTTTTTCATTTTCATCGCGTCACCGTCGTTTCTCTTCGCCGACAATTACTACTTCGGTTTCTAAAGTGATTCCGGTCGCTTCCTTCACCCGATCCTTGACGAGCCGAATGAGCACCATAATTTCGCGCGCCGTCGCACCGCCTTCGTTGATAAAGAAATTCCCATGGAGCGTGGAAATCCGCACTTTGCCAATGCGAACGCCTTTGAGCCCGGATTCTTCAATGAGCTGCCCTGCAGAGATTTTAGGAGGATTTTTGAAGACACAGCCGCAGGACTGTTCAGCCACGGGCTGCGTCGCACGCCGTTTGGCCAGGAGGTCTCCTAAAGAGGGGCCCCCCTGAAGGGCTGCCGACCGTTTCAAACGAAAGACGGCCCGGAGCACGCAGGCCGTCGACGGCAGTTTTAAATGGCGATATTCAAATCGAAGGGATTTCGCTTTCATCGTCATTTCCCGGGCATTTCGATCGAGCACGGTAATTTCGTCGATGAGGTCGGCGAGACAACCCAGTTTGGTGCCGGCGTTCATCATCACGTTGCCGCCGATCGTTCCCGGCACTCCAGCCAAGACTTCCATCCCCTGAAGGCCCTGCTCTAAAGACCAGCGCACCAGCTGCGGCGTATGGGCCGCGGCTCCGGCTTCCAACAACACTTCATCGCCGAAATCCTGTCCGATCTGGTATATCTTAAAATCCCCCCCCAGACGAAGCACCAGTCCACGTATGCCACCATCTTGAACGAGCAGATTGCTGCCACCGCCCAGGAAAAAATAGGGCAGCCGATGTTCGACGGCTAACCGCATGACATTTTTAAGTTCCTCGATCGTCTCGAGGTCACAAAAGGCATCTGCCGGACCGCCAACGCCCAAGGTCGTATGCGCCGACATCGGTTCGTCGAAGCGCACGTGAGCGCATTTGGCAAGGTCCTCGCGAACCTCTTTAGTCATGCACTCTTCATCTCGAGCGCGCTCGAGTCGCGCCCGTTCCCGAGGCGTGAGGAGCGAGAGGTCAAGGTCTTCGAAAAGTCCCGAGCAAGCTTCGTCACGTCCCCGGCTCCCAGAAACAGGATGAGATCCTCGGGCTGCTGGAGCGTCGTGAGCGTCGTCAGGACGTCCTTCGCCGTCGGTCGAAAGAGGATTTCCTTCTCGGGGCATATTTTCTTTAGATGGCGCCATAATTTTTCTCCTGTACACCCTGGCAGCGGCTTTTCGCCGGCAGCATAGACATCCATGATCAGCACAACATCGGCTGCTGTCAGGCAATTCACAAAATCATCGAAGAGCGCATTGAGTCGTGAATACCGATGGGGCTGCATCACGACCACCAACCGCCGATGCGGCCAACCATCGCGGGCCGCCTGAATGGTGGCCGCAATTTCCACCGGATGATGCCCGTAGTCATCAACCACGATGGGATTCCCGCGGTGCAGCAATTCAAATCGCCGTCCAACACCTTGAAACGTGCGAAATCCTTCGGCGATGATCGGAAAGGGAACATCGAGTTCGCGCGCCACCGCAACACACGCCAAGGCATTGAGCGCATAATGTTTTCCAGGTGCTTCGATTTCAATGCGGCCCAAGACCTCATCGCGAAACCAGACGTCACCTGAGATGCGCTCGGCATCTTGCGTAATGTTCCTCACCATGTAGTCGGCATTTTTCGTGCCGTAGGTGACCACCCGCCGGCGAAAGCGAGGCAACAAGGCGCGGACCACAGGGTGATCGGCACAGGCGACGATGGCTCCATAAAACGGAACCTTATTGGCAAAATCAACAAACGCCTGCGTGAGCGCGTCCATGGTCTTGTACTGTTCCATATGTTCGGCGTCGATGTTGGTAATCACGCTGATCGCAGGTTGCAGTTTGAGAAACGAACGGTCGGATTCATCGGCCTCGGCCACGAGGACTTCGCCCTTTCCCAACTTGGCGTTCGTTTTGAAACTATTGACTTTCCCGCCGATCACCAGCGTCGGATCAAGCCCAGCGTAATGCAGCACGGTGCCGATCATGGCGGTCGTCGACGTTTTTCCATGCGTGCCTGAAATGGCGACACCGAATTTAAGGCGCATGAGTTCCGCCAGCATCTCCGCGCGCGGCACTACCGGTACATGCAGTTTTTCCGCCTCAAGGACTTCTGGATTCTGATCATTGATGGCCGAGGAAATCACCACCACATGGGCATCCCCAACATTTTTCGCCTTATGGCCGAGAGAGATTTTGGCGCCAAGTTTTTTGAGCCGGCGGGTCACGTCCGTGGATTTCACGTCAGAGCCAGAGACGCGATAGCCGAGCGTGAGCAGCACTTCGGCAATTCCGCTCATGCCGATGCCGCCGATCCCGACCATATGGATGTGCTGATACTTTTTAAACATTCACCATCCCCCAACACTGCTCAACAATGGTTGTCGCTGCATTTTGAGCCGGAAGCGATTGCAGCCGCGCTTCCATGCCCTGCAGTAAATTTCGATCTGCATCATATTTTCGTATTTCCGAAGCCAACGTCTCGCCCGTGCACTCTTCATCGCGAAGCATGATCGCACCACCGATGCGCGTGAGCGTTTCCGCATTGGCGCGCTGGTGATCGTCGGCTGCGTGGGGATACGGAACCAAAATCGAAGGTTTGCGAAGCGCTGCCAACTCCGCAACGGTTGTGGCTCCGGCGCGGGCCACCACCAGATGCGCCTTTGCATAGCATTTGCCCATGTCGTCGATAAACGGTTCAACTTGAGCTTCGACGCCAGCCTGCACATACGCCGCCCGAAGCCGGTCGATCCCTTCCTCTTTTCCTGTTTGATGGATGACCGCCAGGTGAGGTGCGATATCGCGTAAATGCGGCAGCGCCTCTTGCATGGCGGTATTGAGCCGTTTTGCGCCCAGCGATCCCCCAAAACAAAAGATGGTAAATTTTTCCGAAGGCGGTTCTGCCCGCGCCGACTGAAAAATGCGTTCTCTGAGGGGCGCTCCGGAAAAAACAACGCGCTCCGCAGGAAAAAAGCGCTTGGCATCATCAAAACTTAAAAAGATCTTCTTCGCCACCCTCGCCAGTAAACGATTGGTAAAGCCGGGAATGGCGTTGTGCTCAACGATGGCCGTCGGAATGCCCAGGCATCTGCCCATCAAGACCATGGGCCCAGACGTGTAGCCTCCGACGCCGATCACCAAGTCAGCGTGATGGCGTCGAAGCAACAGCGCTGCCTGCAGCAGCACTTTCGGCAATCTCAGAACGGTAAAAAATTTTGCGAACCCCCGGCGATCTTTCAACGACGGGACCTTGATGACCTGCAAATCCCAACCTTCTTTGGGGAGGATGATCGATTCCAGTCCACGCGGCGTCCCCACAAAGATCACCCGGGTTTGCGGATGAAGTTTTTTGATGGCTTCCGCCACAGCGAGCCCCGGAAAGATATGCCCCCCAGTCCCGCCGGCGGCAATGACCACAGTGATGTTTTCGTTATTCTGCATGTCGCTCCGATGATCGATACGAGGAAACATTGAGCACCACTCCCACGGCGAGGAGCGACATCATGAGCGAAGATCCGCCATAGCTCACAAAGGGAAGCGCCAATCCTTTGGTCGGCAACATGCCCATCACCACGCCCATATTGAGCATGGCTTCAAGGCCGATGAGCAACGTCATTCCCAACGCCAGGTAGCGGCCAAAGAGATCCGGCGCATCGAGTGCAATGCGAATCCCGCGATAGCAGAAAATAAGAAACAACGCGGCGATGGCCACCACTCCCAGCAGTCCAAGTTCTTCGCCGATCACCGACAGAATGAAATCCGTATGCGCCTCAGGCAGATAAAAAAGTTTTTGCTGCCCTTCCCCGAGCCCCCGGCCAAAAACGCCGCCTTCATTAAACGCCACAAACGATTGAATCATCTGAAAACCAGATCCGTATTGATCGTTCCACGGATTCAAAAATGCCAAGATGCGTTGACGACGATAGGGGCTCCCCATGATGAGGATGGTTGCAACAGGGACGAGTCCGGCAAGCATGCCAAAGAGATAGCGAAGTCTGGCGCCTGCCGCGAACAACAAGAGCCAGGTCATCATCATGAGAATGACCGCGGAGCCCAGATCCTTCTGGACCAAGATGAGCGTGGACAGGAGTCCCACGATCACCATGTTCGGGAAAATACCGACGGCAAAGGTCCGAATGCGGGGAGCCTTCTTTTCAAGGGAATAGGCCAAGAACAAGACGGTCGCAATTTTTGCGGCCTCGGATGGTTGAAACCCAAACGGCCCGATCTTGAGCCAACGCGTGGCGCCCGCCGCTGACCGGCCGATACCAGGAATAAACACCAGACCAACGAGGACCGCAACCGCGAGCATGATGACGTAAACGATGCGACGGTAGCGGTGATAATCTATGGCCGTGGCAAACGAGAGGAGCAGAAAACCACCTGCAGCAAAGGCCAGCGATCGCTTCAAAAAAAAGTAGCTGTCGCCGTAGCGCTCCAGAGCAAAGACCGCGCTAGAGCTGTAGACCATGGTGGTGCCGAAGATTACCAGAGCAACGGCCGTAAACAGGAACCAGACATCGAAGTGCTGACGCTGAAAATCAGGTGCGTGCATGATCACCCCCGCTCAAGTTTTTCACCGCTGCAACAAAGGCATCCCCGCGAGCCGCATAATTTTGAAACATGTCAAAACTCGAACAGGCCGGAGATAGCAGCACCAGATCTCCAGCTTTGGCCAGGTGAAAGGCTCGGGCCACGGCGTCGTCCAGGGAGGAACTGCGGGTCATGGCAACCTTGCCCGCTAAATCAGCTTCGATGAGCGGCGTGGCCTCGCCGATGAGCACCAGGTGGCGCACTTTTTCTTTCACCCACGGAATGAGCGGTGCATAGCTCCCACCTTTGTGTTGACCGCCGGCGATGAGCACCACCGGAGCATCACATCCCATGAGCGCCCGAGCCGTGGCACCGACATTGGTGCCTTTCGAATCATCGAAAAATTTCACACCATCGATCTCGGCGACGAATTCAAAGCGGTGCTTGAGGCCCGTGAAAGACTCAAGGGCGCTCTGAAGCTTCTCTTTCCCTCCGGGAAAAATGGACTGAACCGCCAGAACCGCCGCCAATATGTTTTCTTTATTGTGATCTCCCACGAGGTTCACGCGGGACAAGTCAAAATCCATACACAGCTTATCAACATCGGTTGTGGAAAACGGAACGCGTTTGGCCTTCACCCCATGCATCT
>JACQOX010000087.1 GCA_016202335.1 Deltaproteobacteria bacterium | reverse complement strand
GCGACAGGATTTGAACCTGTGACTTCCACCGTGTGAAGGTGGCACTCTGCCGCTGAGTTACGCGCCCAGTGGGTGGGGTCCCTAGCCCAGGCCCAAAAGCATTTCAAGCTTCTTTATTTTATCCTCAGCAACCCGGCACTCTTCTTTCGACGGCACCAACGCCAAACGCACATAGCCTTCGCCTGGATTGATACCGTTCACCTCAGCGCTGATCCAATTGCCCGGCGTCACCACAACCGCGATGGACGGATCCAAAAGCTTGGTCGCAAATTCCACGGACGTCATGCCTTTCGGAATACGCTGCCAAATGTAAAGTGTTGCCTCGGGTCGGCATTCCGGAAGTCCAGCAGCCACCAGCGCATCGACGATCAGGTTACGCTTTTCACGGATGAGCTCGCGAAACGCGGCGACGTGCGATTCATCGGACAAGGCCGCAATAGCGGCATCCTGCACAAACGTCGGGGTTCCGGAATCGATATTGGTCTTAAATTTCTTAAACGCCGCGATGATCCGTTCATCGCCCGCCACCCAGCCTACGCGATAGCACGTCATGCAACTGCGCTTGGACAATGAATGAAATGCCACCACGCCCTCTTTCGCCACTTCTAAAATCGAGTGCGGTTTTTCACTGCCAAAATAATTTTCAGTATAGGGTTCATCGCTCGCAATGATGATGCTGTGCTTGTGACCAAAGACAACCACGTCTTTCAAAAATTCCAGCGGCGCCAGCGCGCCCGTGGGATTGTTGGGATAATTGATCCACATGATCTTGGCGCGGCGAAGGACATCCTCTGGGATGGAAGCCAGATCCGGAAGAAAGTTATTGCCAGGCAACAGGTTCACATAAAAAACTTCACCACCAGCAAACTGCGTTCCACGAACGTATGGCGGGTAGCCTGGATTCGGCACGATCACCACGTCGCCGGGATTGAGAATCGCGAACGGAAAATGAAACACCGCCTCTTTTGCGCCGATCGACGAGCAAATCTCAGTTTCAGGATTGAGATCGACACCAAACCTTAGCTTCGTCCAGGTCGCCACCATATGGCGAAATTCAGGAGCGCCGATGTAACTGGGATAGCCCGACGTTGCACGGGCATCGACCGCCTTCTGCAGCGCCCGCCGCACGACTTCGGGTGTGGGTTCGCTGGGATCGCCGATGCCAAAATCGATGGGCGTAATGCCGCGGGCTTTGAGTTCCACGACTTTTTTGTCAACTTCGGCAAAGGCGTACCCGGTGAGCGACATCAGACGATCGGAAAATGGAATTTGCATTGGGCCCTCATTTTCACAGCAATGGCTTTGAGATACAGTGTTTCCGGCACTCCGCGGAGCACGGGATGATCCTTGTCCTGAATACCGCGGAAGATGATGTCGCCATGCTGTTTCCGGCGCGACATACCTTCTTCCACGACCTTTTCAAGCATTCTTTGGCTGATCTTGTGGGAACACGAACTGATCATCAGAATACCTTCGGGCAGCAAACAGCGATACGCCTGATCAACCAGGTGGCGATACGCCTCGAGCGCGATTTCAATCTTGCGGTGCTCGCGCACGACCGCCGGCGGATCGATGTGGATGAAATCAAATTTTTCATTCGAGCTCTCGAGAAAGGAAAACGCATCGCCCTTCATGAGCATAATATTCGGATGGTTATTTTTCGCCGCATTGTGGTGCGCGGCGTTGAGCGCCGGCGCGGAGCTGTCGACCGCCACCACCGATGCCGCCTTCATCGCCAGGTGGCAGGAAAACCAACCTTGATAGCAAAAGAGATCCAAACATTTCCCACGCGCCAACTCCCGACCTTTGAACCGAAAGGCGCGATAATCGAGATATGCTCCGGTTTTCTGGCCAGTCACAACATCGACGTCAAACTGTTGATCGCCTTCAAAAATCGTCGTCGCCTTTTTCGTGCCAAACGCCAGGCGATCCTGCAGTGGAAAACCTTCCTGGCGACGGTGACTCGCGTTATTTTTTTCAACGATCGACGCTGGATCCAATTCTTTTTTCAGCAACTCGATCAGCATGCCCTTCATGGTCTCAGCGCCACTCGACGACACTTGGAGCGAAAGAATATCGTTGTATTGGTCGATCACGATTGACGGGAAACCATCGCTTTCCGCAGACACCAGGCGATAGGCGTTCGTCACTTTCTTGAACGGCTGACGACGTTCCACCGCCGCAAGCAAGCGCTTGCGCCAAAAAAGGCGATCGATGACCGCATCACCGATGTAAAAAACACGCAAAAAATAACGCGATCCGGGCGAACAAAAGGCAAAACCGATGTGCTCGCCGCTTTTATTTTTAACCGCGACAACCCCGGGGAAGGTCGGGGTGCGACCGATGACATCCAAGTCCATGACCCACGGATACCCGGATTGACAGCGTTCAATGGCCTTATTTTTTATCGTGATGGGTTGAATCATGTTGACCCTTGTGGCTCTTTTTTTTAAGGCAAGCAACCTCAATGAAAGGAACGCATGAAAACTTTTGACCATCTGTTGCTGCTCGGCCGTCCGGCCGCAGGCAAATCCGAATTCATCGACTTCATGAAAAATACGCCCGCCGCCGAACGCGCCCACGATTTTCACCTCGGCACATTCGAAGAGCTCGACGACTTTGTCTGGCTGTGGGAAAAATTCTGCGAAGATGACCTGTGGGAAAAGGCCGGTTATCCGCGCGTCTACTCGAATCTCTATGACAATAATAAAAATTACGGCCTCAAAACGAGTCAAGGCGCATTGTTTGACGTGATGTTCGCGCGCTTCAACCAGGAAGCTCTCCATCGCTACCTGTCCAAGCCTGATTTTTACCGCGATGGCACAGTCGTCATCGAATTCGCCCGCGGTGGAAGCACGGGATACCGCAACGCGCTACCAAGACTTTCACCCGAAATTTTGAAACGCGCCGCTATTCTTTACGTGCAGGTATCTTACGAGGAATCCTGCCGCCGCAACGAAGCCCGTTACCAGGAAAAGCTGGCCCATTCAATCTTGGCGCACAAGGTGCCGGATGAAACCATGGAGCACTTTTACCGCCTCGACGACTGGATAGAGCTTACCAACGGCCGGAATCACGGGACCTTGAATATCCACGGCATCAACGTTCCCTTTGTGACCATGCCCAATGAACCAGAACTCAAAGATCGCGAACCCCTGGCCAAACGATATGGCCCTGCCCTTCGAACCCTCATGGATCTCTATGCGAACGTTTGACCACCTTTTCGTCCTCGGCCGTCCAGCCTCCGGAAAATCGGAATTTCTCGACTTCATGCAGAAACTTCCCGACAGCGAACGCACCGAGCGTTTTCACATCGGCAAGATGAAAATCATGGATGACTTCCTGTGGCTGTGGAAGAAATTCGAAGAAGACAACATCTGGGAAAAGGTTATCGGCAAGCGGCTTCACTCCAAGCGCGCAGGGCAAGGTTATATTCTCGATTCAGCCAGTTTGTTCGACTTCACGATGGAAAAGTTTAACGTCAAATTTCGTGAGAAAAATTTAGACGATCGTTTTTACGTGGACTCCACCCTGCTCATTGAATTCGCCCGCGGCGGTGAACGCCCCTATCGACCAGCTCTGGCGCGCCTCGATCGCAAGATCTATGAACGCGCTACGATTCTTTATATTGAAGTCTCGGGTGAAGAATCCATCCGCCGCAACGACGCCCGCTACCAGGAAAAACTCAAACATTCCATCCTCGCCCACAAAGTGCCGGACGAAGACATGGCGCGTTTTTATCGCGACGATGACTGGCCAGAACTCACGCAAGGCAAATGCGAAGGTTTTCTGGAACTTCAAGGCGTCCAGGTACCATTTGTAACGATGAAGAATGAACCGGAATTGAAAGATCCCGCGCCCCTCCAGCAACGCTATGCTGATGCTTTACGCCTGCTGTGGAGCCTTGACCAGCGCAGCCGCTGACAGGCCTTCAGCCTTGACCGCACAACGCAGGATTTTATCGCGTTTGACCGTCAGCTTCACCACGTGTCCACGCCAGGCCAGGAAGAAGATGGCGAACATAATCAGCCCAACACCGATCATTTCATACATATTCGAAGGCCGCTGACCGTAATATTCGGCAAGCAGATAGGTGGCGATCACGCCGGAAAGCACACTCGACGCGCGATTGGCAGGAACCGTGAACGTATTTTCGCGCTTGTCCAAGAAGATCAAACTTCCGAAGAGCCCGGTCCCCCACGAGAAAAATCCGATCAGGAAAAGCGTTCCGAAAAAACCGCTCCAGGGGAGCACTGAAAATCCATACCAAATTTCGCCTGGAATAGAATCAGGCGCCATTCCACGACCGATGAGGCCGACGATCACCAAGGCCGTAAATAAGATGATATTCGCCGTAAACTGTTCTTCTGCAAAATATCGACGAAGCTCATCTGGGCATTCGCTTTTCGCACGGTTGCTCATGAAGAGAAGCCTGAAAAAATAAACGAAGAGGTAAATCCCGATGTCAATCGCCGCAATGAAGGTGATCGCCGTGCTGCCGTTTTCGAGCAACGACAGGAAAAGGGCTGAAAAGCTGAGGCCCGCTGCCACCCACGACGGCCAGTAAATTTTACGTTTCCGTTTGAGCGCTACGAGGTCGACCATCGGCGCCATCATGAGCACCCCACCGCGCATGAGCAGCATGGCGAAAACGATGGAGATGCCGCTAAACGTATAGGCCAGCGTCGTAGTGATGATCTGACCCGAAAGGCAAATGCCAGAGACAAGCGTGTACCATTTTGGACGAGGCAGCGTGAGACCAAGCACGCGAACTTTGGAAGTGTATTTCCACCAGCCCGCGAGCGTAATAAACGTCAAGGTCGAAACCACGCTGGCGAAGACGACGATGGGTTGAATTTGGAAGCCGGTAAAGCCCACTCCGTCCATGCCTGCGAAGAGGCCTTTGGTGGCCATCTTGGTCATCATGGAATACGGCACATAGGCCGCAAAATAGCCAAAACAGAGGCCTGCAATGCCAAGGGTTCCAAGCAAGGCCTTCCAGCGATTCATCATGCGTCCTCCTTAAAGTGATGTGCGCCACTAACACACCTCGAAAAAAAGACGCAACTTTTTCCTTGAGTGGACGATAAAACACCATTAAGAGCCCGCGCTTCCTTTTTGAACCCGGCCGCTATTTACGAGATGATGGAGATTATGATTATTACAACAAATACCCTGGCATTAAATCCTGTTTATCCGCTGGCCCTCAATGAGGCCGTGGCCTTTTCAGCGCGCGTCACCGCCGGACTGCAGACCATTTTCCCCACATTTGAGGGGCAACCCCCCTCATTACCGGCGTCCATCCAAGCCGCCAGTTTTCTCACCGCCAGCCCACATCATTGCTTTCATGTGCTGACGTCTCAAAACCGCATTCCTCTGCCACAGGCCTTAAAAGCGTTTCATGATACGTATGTAAATAATCCGGACGATCTATTTCCCATTCCCAATCTGGTGCAAGCCGCTTATGAAGCATTTTTCCGCCAAGGCGATGACATCACTTCAAAGGCCTATCTTCACAGTCTGGCAACAACGATCGGTCAACCCCACATCGCCGCCCACAGCGAAGACCTTATCCCATCACGGGTCAAAAGTTTAAGCCCCTCGGGTCGCGCTCTCTTCTATCGCACCGCCACTTCCCATGATTCCGGTGAATCAACCTCCTTTCTCAATCTCATTGCTCAATCTGAAGCAGCCCATCAACATCGTGCAGCAAGCGATTTTGCTACCCGCATAAGGGAAGATGCTGCGCTGCACCTGGAAAATAGTGAACTCCTCGGCTTCCTCGAAAGTGCTTTTGATGATTCACCGTGGATGACACGTCGCTTGGCGAACCTCTATGGCCAGCGCGGATTGGGAAAACTTCGACGACAAGATTATCGTCATGCCAGCGGACACTTCGAGCGAGCTGCCGACCTCCTTGTCAGAGGCGGATTTCAGGGCATGGCACATGTATTCTTTGAGTTTGCGGGAATAACCGAAAAACGCCTTATCGACCGTTCATCCAGTCATTGCGTCGATTACCGAAAAGCAGGTCAGCTCCTGACAAAGGCCGGGAATCCCTATCTGGCATTACACGCCAATCTCGCCGGCGGGGACTTAGCGCTCGCTCGCGGGGAAGCCTCTCTCGACCGTGGCCCTTTATATGCCGTCAATGTCCTGGAAGCTGCTTTAGAAATTTCTCCCGATGCACGAGTTCGGGAGGAGGCTCGACGTCATATTTCAGGCGTTCACGTGGTGAGGAAAATTGATCCCGACCTCCTTTTGCGTGGGAGATCCGACGTATTCCGTGATGCGTACCTCGATCCTGCCGAGGCAGAAACCGAAGTCATAGGCATGATTGATCCACGCATCGCAAATCAACCTCTCTGAATTGACACTCAGCCCAAAAATCTTTAACAAAGAGATCACCCCGTGAGGATGATCATGCGTCTTTTTCTTATCGCAATCGTTGTCGTCAGTGTGTTCCTGGCTCCCCTTTCATCGACCGCGAAGTGGCGTCCACTCAAAATCCACGGCGGGCAGGAAAAAACCCTCAACCGGGTGATCAATGACGTCAAAAAAACGGGCCGAAATGCGATCGTCGTCTTTCAATTGGATTCAACATTGGTGGATACCAGGCCACGCACCATCCACATCCTGCAGGAATTCGGGTCCACCCACGATCTTCCGTCGGCTTACCGCCTTCAACCCGATGACCTGGAACATCGCTCAATCGAAGCGATTCTCAAAAAAGTTGGACTCAATAAAAAAGAAACTGAAAAAACCATCGAACCGCTCAAGTCGTTTTGGAAGGAACGCTATTTTACCAATGATTATCTTCGTTTTGATGTCGCCCTGCCTGGAGCGGTGGCCTACGTTAAAAAAATCATCCAGGCCGGAGCAAGCGTAGTCTATGTCACCGAACGCTCGGAATCGGTCCGTGAAGGAACGGAGCGTACTCTTACTCAATTTGGTTTTCCGATGCGCCGTGCCCACCTGTTGATGAAACCCGAAGAATTCCAAGGGAAAAAAGACGCGGACATCAAATTTAAAAAATATGCCGTCTCCCTCATCAGGCCAATGGGAAAAGTGGTGGCAGTTTTTGAGAATGAACCCGCCCACGCCAATCAGTATCGCGCGCTGCTCAAAGACACGACCGTGATCTTCGTGGACACGGATCACAGCCCGCGGCCAGATAAACCGCGCGATGAGTTTCCCGTGATTAACGGATTTTTAATGGATTGAGCCGCAGATCGCCGATGTTGCAAGCACGCCTTAAAACATCGTGTGAACTTGTAGCACAACGTTATGCACGTTGTTGTTCGCCGTGCCCACGATGTCGTCGTAATCCTGCGTCCAGGTGTAAGCCAATTGGATCTTCAGGTTGTTATCGAAAATATACCAATTGAGACCGCCACCAATTTGGTTGGCGTTGTTGTCCGGGCCCTGGCGGAAGATCTGTCCAGCTTGCAAAGCTGCTTCCAACATCTTCGGCAGGAGGTAATAGCCGAGCGCTGCATAGTAGCCAAAATCGGAAAGCGAACTACGCTGAAGCTGTACAGGAATATTTCCAAAGCTCGAGAACTTCGTATTCCGGAAATAGGCTTCAGACGTCAGCGCAAAGCCGGCGTAGCGCAGCGCCACACCACCAGAACCGGTCGCAATGTACTTGAGATCCGGAGCCACCGAATTGCTGACGCCCATCGCCTCGTTGCGGGCTGTGGCAAAGGCATCATCGGTACGACGGCCTTGATACATCCCGCCGATCGAAACCGTCAGCTGCGGGTCTGAGCTTTGTTCGAAATCGCTCATGCTGCCGCCGACCGCACCGAGAATATTCACCCCCATACGAGCACCCGTGGAAAACTTCATCCCCGGATTCGGAGCATAGTTGCTTTCAGCACCATTCACGACGGACAGAGAGTAAAAGAATTTGCTGATGTCGCCGGCAATGTTGACACCGAGACCGTCCGGAACGCTGAAGCTGTCACGGGTCGTTGTAAATGGCGTGGCATCATCCGACTGCGTCGCCGTAATGCCTGGTTCAGGCAGCAAATACCAAGAAGAACTCGTTTCCGTCAAAATATCGAGCGGCAGACCGACCATCCCGACGGTCACACCAAATTCCGGATAGGCCTGATACGTCATCGTTCCACCAGCGATATTGAGCGTGCTGAAATTTTTGGAATTGGTGGAATGCTTCAGACCAAGACCCAGCGAAAGGATCTTGTGGATCGTCGCCTTAAAATTCACATCCGCGCGTCGGACTTTGAAGGTCCCGACATTACGTACGCCGGTTTCCTTGCGCGTATATTCAAAACGCGGTTGGAAACGACCCGTTACTTTGAGTTTAAATGTTTCATCGTCATTGATAATCTGAAAACCATTTCCGTATTTGACTTCCGTCGCACTTGCCATCGCAGGCACCAACACCAACATCACCATCAGCAACCACTTTTTCATACCAACTCCTTTCAGTTCAATGTCGTGTTCAATTTCAGCCTAATTTTGGTATCGGCAGGTCAGAGGAAAAGGTTGCTAACTTTTTTAAAGAAAAAAATGCAAGGAATATTAATGGGTTATGCACATAAAAACACCCGGTGGGTTTCCCCATCCGGGTGCATGCTTTAAATACTAATGTTTATGCTAAAAGCGCATCACCACAACCCCATCAGATGGAATAGGCAGTTTTTCCACCTTCTTGGGCTCGGGAGCAGGAGGTCGCTTCGTCTTTTTTGCAGCTTCACCAGCATCAAAAGCTTTTAAGAAATCAAAACCAGCGGACACCGTTCGATCAATCTCTCTTTGGGCTGTCGAGCTGATGCTGGGCTCTGGTAAAGACATTTGCGCCACCGCACGTTGAACTTCTTCTTTCCTGGCCTGCATGTCGATCCATCGCTCGCCGCGAAGATTGGATTTCTTTATCGGCTCTTCTTCATGGGAGGTAGCTAGCTTCGCGAACGTAGGTAACTTCGATTTCTGTACAGGTTGAAGAGGTCGAGCCTTTGGTTGCATCGGAGCCGAAGAAGCAAATTGCCGCGTCGATGCCGCCAGCGCTTTTGATCGTCTTACTTCCCAATCACGTTGCAATTGTCTGGCCTTTTGCTCAGCCCGCTTCATTTGGAAGGCATTGCGATCACTGGAAACAAAGACGATCACGCTCGGCGCGGGTGAAGATGCAACTTCAAACGTCTCACCATCGGTCTCAGACATCACATATTCCGGTTTTTCCATCGGCTGAAGTTGAGGTTTTGGGATGGACAACGTTGGCAAAGAAACTTGAAAAGATTGCGCATCGAACCATCGACTACCGAACTCGCTTACTCTGCTCTGTGACATAATTTCCTCCACGTCGTTAAGGTAAACTCCTTGTTAGCGAAGTCACACCTACAGACGGCGCAGAGAAAGCTCAATCAGGCGGGCCTGGAAATTGGGATAGGAGAATCCCTTATTTCAGCGAAAGCGAAACGCTGCCCGCGTTATTTAAAAACGTCAACGCATTGCTGGGCAGCACAGACGATGTCAGGGAAGAAGTTGATGCAAGTTCCGTCGGCGTATTTGAAAGCGCTGCCGGGCATTCCTTGCCGTCGGTGCGATTCACGAGTTTGATCGTCACATTGGAAGAGCCAAACAATTCTTTTTGTCCGGTGACCGCCACAAATCCAGCATCCAAATTGGAATAATTCCCCGGACTCGCCACATTGCTGAGCCCTTGCGGTTTGCCTGCACAAACAAGCGAAGAACTCATACCGTCGGCAAAGATATGCAGTTCCACCGGCGTATTCGCCGCCGGGGTCGATGAATAATTCAATGCCGTGGCCTTGAGATCGGCAAGTTCAGCCAAACGCACGACGGATGAGAAAAAGGGCGTCGTCGCTACAGTCTGAAAACTGAGATATCCCTGGTCGTTGGTGAAGAGCACTTTTTCGCCGATGAAATTGGCGATGGTGCGAATCTCGGTTTCACCCACGAGCTGCGGGCCGCTTTCCAGTTGCTGCCAAAGGCTCATCTTGAGTGGAATCTGGGAAAAATCAGGATCGGTCGAAGCGTAGCAGGAGATCGGCAGACCCAGCGCAGCGTACGTCATGCCGTATTTGACCATCTCCAAGCTGTCGTTCAGCTGGCAGCTCTGCAGCGACTTTCCATTCTCGATGCGTTCGGCGATGAGAAAATAGCGCCCTTCTTTCTCGCTGTCTTCGCGGGTGAAGGACAGCTTGTCGAGAAACAACCCACTGGCGAGCGACGGCACCATCGCGCTGATCGTCAAATTCTTTGTCCCTTGTGCCCTGAGCGTCACAGCTACCAGGCCATTGGTGGTCCAAATCGTTTTATTCAGGATTTCTTCAATCGTTAATGCTTTGGAAATACCAGCGATGTCGTCATCGGCGTTGATGGGCTTGGGACAGTCTTCGCTGTCTTTTTCCACGACCACGATCTGCAACCGCGCCGAAGATTCGGGATGTGTGCTTTCGATTTCGCGCAGTGCGACGTCCAGATCGCCGTAATACGTCGCCGGCGTCGCGAGCTTAACCATGCCTTCGGCTCCCCCCGCGCAGGCCAAGTCCTGCCCCGTGCCTGCGTCGCGCAGGTAAATCGCGAATTCGCCGGTCTTGCTGAATTCATCGTCCATGCCGCTGTTGACATAAAACTGATCAACCACGAGCGACGTGGCTTCGCTGATGTCGAGAATGGGGCCCGTAATCGTGACCGGACCGCTTTCGCTGCCGCAGGAAAGTAGTGGGAGGGCGATCAACGCGAGGAGGATTCGTTTCATTCTCGCGTATTTAGCATAATTGAAAATTTGGTGCGAAGGAAAAGTTGAAAGCCAATTATTTCCTGAGGGGGATCGTGAGCTCAACAATTTTTCCGGGTTTTGCAGAAGTGCTGTCAGCCGCTCGCTCGTACAATAACTTGAGCGTGTCAAAACCACTGGCTTTAGCTCGTTCCACCAACTCCCTTCTATATTTGAAAACTTCTTTTTCGAGACCTTTGTAAGGAGTTTTATTTTTCATCCAATCAACTGGGTAAGCGCTTATCTTTTTTAATGTAAGTGTCGCGCCTTCCACAACCGCTTCTGCACCAAACCTCACTTCTCCTTGTGAAGTTTCAATCAAACTCACAAGCATCTTTCCACGATTGGGGATATTCCGAAAAATTAATGGTTTTGCAGCTCCGGCAACTTTTTGCACAGTCCCCATAACCACCGTAGCACCCTTGACCTGCGGCATCAGCATGGGTAAATTTTCGATGATATCACCATTCGTAATATATTCCGTCTCACCGGTTTTGCTGAAGTGCTCAATATCTCCAACTTTGCTATAAAGTGTGGCCTCCTCGAGATAACTCGGATCTCTTCCTGGGCCTATTTTCGGTTGGGGTGGTGTATTCCAATAATTAGCTTTTTCAGTTGCATCCATCTGCCGAGTATCTTCGTAGAGTTCATTCTCGGTTCTATTCGGCGACGTGTTCGACGTTTGTGTTTGTAATACATCTTCTCCAGCATGACCTGTCGGGTCATTGTGTCCAATAGGGTCACCTTCAACATACATAAACCGATTCCAAGATTGAATATTCAAAGGATTCGGAACCACGCTATCGGCACTTATGAATCGCCCCGCACCAGGATCATAAAATCTGGCACCGTAATTCTGGAGCCCCCCAAATTCATCGAGTTCCTGTCCAGTGTACCCGAAGTTCTGCTGGCGTCCGGTGCTTCCGTTTTGTCCTTGGATAAAAAGTTGGCCATAGGGTTCGTAGACTGATGTCGAAACAATATTCCCCGCAGCATCGAGTTCGCGAACCTGCGAACCGAGGTGGTCGCGGAGGAAATAATGATCACCGCTGCTTGGGCCACGCAAAGGAGTTGGCTGATTATTCCCCAACGTGCCGCGCGTCGACGTCAGATCACCGCCAATACGCGTGGTGACCGAACGCTCCCCACCGATTCATGGATTTGCACGGAACCGAGATATGTCGTGCGGATTTTGCGGCCAGCGCCAAGGTCGACTTCTTTGCGCAGGCGATTACCACCGTAGCTATACGCCATCTCAATTTTTTTGGCGTTGTTCTCCCAAACTTCGGTGAGGCGATTTTCTTCGTCGAAGACGTAGCGATATTGTTTTCCACCGCTTGTCCGATGAATGACGTTGCCAGCGGCGTCTTTGGAACCTTCATAGACCATGGACCCCTGACGGGTTTGCAGCGTACGAACCAGAGGGTCGATGTTGATGGTTTGGGCGTGGGCCAAAGAAGAAACGAGTAAAAAGGCACTCAAATGCAACAACCGCAGAGACCGTCTCATATAAATATTATAATTCAATATTCCGCCAGAAGCGAACAAAATTTAGGTTTAAAAGGCAGCGATCCATGCGTGATTCTGACCATTTTCATATGAGATCTTAAAATGGTCATAAACATTGACCAGTTTAAGATCTTGTCGTAAAGTGGACATATGAAACAGCGTTACCTTGCACAGGCCCTAAAAACCATTTCATTTGAGAACGATAAAATGGCGTTTGTTTCAGGGCCGCGCCAGGTGGGAAAAACAACCTTGGCAAAGCGGCTGCTCAAGGAATACGCTATCGGGGCATATTATAACTGGGATGACATCGAATTCCGCAGGCTTTGGACAAAAGATCCAAAAAAAATTATTTCACCGTCCCGCACCTCGCGGCCATGCATCATTCTTGATGAAATTCATAAGGCCAAGGGATGGAAGCGTTCCATCAAGGGCGTGTTTGATACGCTTTCTGCCCCCGCAGACATCCTTGTCACCGGCAGTGCACGGTTGAACATCTACAAGCGCGGCGGTGACAGCCTGCTGGGACGATACTTTCACTTTCATCTGCACCCCTTCAGTTTACGGGAACTCGGAAACGCCAAACCCCTTTCGCCGGATGAATGCTGGCACCATCTTTTCAATGAACCTTTTGATGCCTCAAAAGAACGATCCTCGTTTCTTTCAGCATTGATGCAGTTTGGCGGGTTTCCTGATCCCATCTTCAAACAGGATCAAAAACTGGCGAGTCTGTGGAGGAAGGGCCGCATTGAGATGATCATTCGCGAAGATGTGCGGGATTTAAGCCGCATTCCTGAACTGAGCCAGATCGAAATGCTTGCGGCGCTTCTTCCCGAGCGGGTGGGATCCCTGCTCAGTCTCAATTCCCTTCGCGAAGACCTCGAAGTCAGCCATGACACGGTCAAACGATGGCTGCAGCTTTTGGGGGAACTCTATTACCATTTTCGTATTCCGCCGTATTCAAAATCGATCAGTCGTTCGCTGAAAAAGGATAACAAACTGTATCTGTGGGATTACAGCGAAGTGGCTTCTGCCGGAAGTCGTTTGGAAAACCTTGTTGCAAGCCATCTCTTGAAGGCATGCCATTACTGGACAGATACAGGGGAAGGTGTTTTTGAACTTTTCTTTTTGCGAAATAAAGAGAAGCAGGAAATCGATTTTCTCATCACCCGCGACCGGAAACCATGGCTTCCCATAGAAGTGAAAAGCCGCTTGAACCAGCCTACAGCATCATGGTCGAAATTTTTACCCTTGTTGCCTTGCAAGCATGGCATTCAGGTGGTGACTGATGACGGGGTTTGGAAGCGCTACGCTGTGGGTAACGGGGAAGTGATCGTGATGTCGCTTGCGCAAATGCTTCAGGCATTTGTGTGAAAAATAACGAGGTTATCCCCCCGCCGCACGTTTTTCGAGTTCGAGGATGCGATCACGAAGGCGGGCTGCTTCTTCGAACTCCATTTTTTTGGCGAGGGCGTGCATTTTTTTGCGAAGCCGCACGATTTCTTTATCGAGTTTGTCGAGCGGGATGATCTCTTCGCCTTCGCCGGTCGGCGGCGTCACGTAATCGAGTTCATAGATGGAATGCATGACGTCGCTGATCGCCTTTTGAATCGTCTCGGGTGTGATGCCGTGTTCTTGATTGTACGCCAGTTGCTTTTGGCGACGGCGATCGGTTTCGGAAATCGCCTGCTGCATGGATTTCGTCATGACATCGGCGTACAAAATCGCCCGGCCATGCACGTTGCGCGCGGCGCGGCCGAAGGTCTGGATCAGCGAACGCGTGGAACGCAGAAAGCCTTCACGGTCGGCATCCAGAATCGCAACAAGCGCAACTTCCGGCAGATCCAATCCTTCGCGCAATAAGTTGATGCCGATCAGCACGTCGAATTCGCCGAGCCGCAGGGCACGTAAAATCTCCATGCGCTCCAGCGATTCGATGTCCGAATGCAGGTATCGCACGCGCACCCCGTTTTCGCGAAAGTGTTCCGACAGCTCTTCGGCCATGCGCTTCGTCAGCGTCGTCACCAGTACGCGGCGTTTTTCCGCCACTTCTTTGCGAATCTCGTCGAGCAGATTTTTGACCTGACCTTCGGTGGGACGAATTTCGATCACGGGATCAATGAGGCCGGTGGGACGAATCACCTGCTCCACAAATTCGCCATGGGTTTGCTTAAGCTCGTAATCCGCGGGCGTTGCTGAAACGTAAATCACCTGCGGCACGAGCGCTTCAAATTCATCAAAACGCAGCGGGCGGTTGTCGAGCGCCGACGGCAAACGAAAGCCGTATTCGACGAGCGTGGTCTTGCGCGACCGGTCGCCGTGGTACATACCGCCGATCTGCGGAATGGTGATGTGCGATTCATCGACCACCAGCAGAAAATCGCGGGGGAAATATTCTATCAGCGTGGGCGGGGCTTCACCAGGCTTTCTGCCGGTGAGATGTCGCGAATAATTTTCAATGCCTTTGCAAAACCCCATCTCCGCCATCATCTCCAGGTCAAAACTCGTCCGCTGTTCGATGCGCGCTTTCTCAAGCACTTTATTGTTGGCATGGAGCTCGGCCACGCGGCTCTGGAGTTCGAATCGAATGGCCTCAATGGCCCGCTTGACCGTCTCTTCCTGGGCCACGTAGTGACTGCTCGGGTAAATGGCCACTTCTTGCAATTCACGAAATTGTTCCGCCGTGAGCGGATCGATCTCCACGATTTTTTCCAGAGCATCGCCAAAAAACTGCAGGCGGAGCGCCTTCGCGTCTTCATAGGCCGGAAAAATTTCGACCGTGTCGCCGCGCACCCGAAACGTGCCGCGATGAAAGTCGTAATCGTTGCGCTGGTATTGAATTTCCACGAGCCTGGCGAGCAGCTCCTGGCGGTCGAGCTCCTCGCCTTTTACCATGCGAACCAGCATGCCTTTGTAGGCGTCCGGCGAACCGAGGCCGTAAATACACGACACGCTGGCCACGATGATCACATCCCGCCGCGTGAGCAAGGCGTGCGTCGCTGCATGACGGAGTTTGTCGATCCGTTCATTGATCGCGGAATCTTTTTCGATGAACAGATCCTGTGCCGGCAGATACGCTTCGGGCTGATAATAATCGTAATAGCTCACAAAATATTCGACGGCGTTATTCGGG
>JACQOX010000092.1 GCA_016202335.1 Deltaproteobacteria bacterium | reverse complement strand
GCTGTAACCCTTATTTTTTGTCGACTCATGCAATGTCACCCTTGGGGAGGAGCGGGATTCGATCCCGCCGTCAAAACACATGAAATCAGAACACCGTAGTCTCTTGGCCATCGCCCTTTCGACCGGCGTCCTCATCCTGTGGTTTACGGTCATTGCTCCGCCACCCAGGCCCGGGACTGAAACGGTTGCAGCTCCGGCGCCGGCAGAGACGTCAATACCAGAAGTGATTGCGCCTTCTCCGGTCGTGGCGCCTCCAGCACCAGTTTTCAACGCGCCACAAGATGATCCTCAGGGAAAAATCGCGCTTGAGACGAGCACCCTTCAGAATGATCTGGTGACCCTGAAGATCACGAGCGACGGTGCTGTCGTCACGTCGTGGAGCCTCAAGAACTACACCGCCAATGGCGAATCCGCGGCTGCGGTCGAAATGGTCCAGGACAACGGGCGTTTTTTGGAAACACCGCTCGATGCGTCGCTCGGCGTTCCCGAACGGCCGCGATATAAACTCGTGCGCGCTTCGAATGAAGAGGCGGTCTATGTCTGGCAGGGGAGTCAAATTCAACTGACCAAGACGATTCGGTTGCAGCCCAACCAGTACGTCGCGGACGTGACGCTTCAGGTTGAAAATCGCAGCCATCAGGCCATGGAAGTCAAACCCGGTTTAACCATGCAAACGCCGGTAAAAATTCCTAAAGCCGCGGGTGGATTTTTGAGCGCTTTGAAACCCAAGTCCAATGAAGGCAATAAGGCGGTCTATTATCTGGCCGGCAAGACCGAACGCCGACCGAGCCAGGAACTGGCTGGAAAATCCCAGGTCTTTTCGGGCAATCTTTACTGGGCCGGCATGGAAGACCGCTATTTTCTGGCCGCGATTTTGCCGCGCGTGCAAAGCGAAGGCACGAGCGTGGAATATCGCAGCCACGACCACAGCATGAATACAACCGTGGGCCTCGCTAAAACCATGATCGCTCCTGCTGCCAGCACGCAATTTCACTTTTCGGTTTTTGCGGGACCGAAAGACATCGAGCACTTGAAGGCCGTTGGTCTCAGGTTGGATGAAGCCATTGATTACGGCTGGTTTTCGTTTGTGGCTGTGCCGATCCTGCACCTGCTCAAGTTTTTCTATCGTGTGGTTCCGAACTACGGTCTTGCCATCATCCTGCTCACGGTCTTCATCAAATTGCTCATGCAGCCGCTGACCAAGAAATCGATGAAGTCGATGAAGGCCATGCAGGTGCTGCAGCCGCGAATGAAGGAATTGCAGGCCAAATACAAAAACGATCGCATGCGCCTCAATCAAGAAATGGCCAACCTGTTCCGCGCCCACAAGGTGAACCCAGCGTCAGGTTGTCTGCCCATGCTCGCCCAATTTCCGATCTACATCGCGCTGTGGAAGGTGTTGTGGAACGCGATCGAACTCTATCACGCGCCATTTTTTGGATTTTATCACGACCTGTCGGCGCCTGATCCGTATTTCATCACGCCGATCATCTTGGGGTTGTTTATGTTTGCCCAGCAGAAGATGACGCCGACGGCATCCATGGATCCGGCGCAAGCCAAGGCCATGCTCATCATGCCCGTCATGTTTTCAGCATTCATGTTGTTTTTGCCCGTGGGACTCGTGGTCTACATCTTGGTGAATACGGCCATGACGGTCATCCAACAGGGGATGTACAACAAGGGCCTGCGCATGCGGGATGTGCTGCGCGGAAAATTCACTCCCGTTACTTCATGAATGGAACCGCTCATTCTGAGCCTGTCGAAGAATGGCGGTTTTCCACCCTCAGATTATTCCGTTGAAATATACAGCATCGCGCCGGCGATGGCATCGTAGCGCCAGGCGTCGCTCGTATTGTCATACCCAATCTGCAGGGTCAGCTCGTCGCCTTCGGCGAGCGGCAGGCCGGCCGGATCCACCAGCGGATTTTTGGTGAGTTCGGTCACGCGGTGTTCAGTGTCGATGAGTGCTGAGGTTTTCCAGAACGGTTCTACCGAATCTTTTTTCTCGAGCGTCATAAAGGCCCCGTAATCATCGAGCAGGGCCAGCCCCACCACCAGACTTCCCGAAATCGGCATGACAACCGTTGTAGTTTGACTGCTGAATTCCCCCGGAGGAATCTGGAGCGGCGCATGCGTGCAGGGATCCATCTCCATAAAAATCGGTGTTACGGTTTTGAGCCGCGAAAATTCATTCATATCTCGCGTCACGAACGTCATTTCAAAAAACACGCTCCGATAATCTTGGGGGGTAGGATTTTTAAGAATCACCCGGGATTCGATGCCGTCGCCGGCGAGAAGCGGGTAGCCGTGGCCGGCCGGAAAGTCGAGCGGCTGGAGGAGACTCGTTGCGGCAAAAAACGGATTGCCGCCGGATTTTGCGGCGCACAGCGGATTGTCGTCGTGCAGATTCGAAAACAGGACCTCATGGAGAAGTTCACCTGGCAGGGCGGCACCTTGAGCGTCGACGAGTTTCGGCAGAAACCCCGTGACCCAGCGTGCCCGATCGAGCTGAAAGGTCATGACAAAGGGATCGTCGACCATGACTTCGGCCGCCTGTCCTTTGGGAAGGTCGATGGGGCCAATGCGATAGATGAGCCGTTCGATACCCGCGCGTTCGTCCAAGTTTTGGGGAGGTGAAGGGGTGGTGCTGGGCGACGGGGATTCATGGGCTCGATTGACAAACTGGGGAACCGTGGAGTTCGATTCCGTGCAGCCGACGGCGCCGGCTATTATAATGATAGCGAAAAACCGCCATATTTTTGACGAACCTTGGTTTGGCATGCCGGCACCTCGCCTTCCCTCCCCTTTGTAAGGGTAGGGGAGAATTCCTCCGTAAGCGCTTGTTCGTATTATCGGTTGCCACGCAAAAGTGTTGCGTGTTTTTTCGGTTTTCTTCTTAGGTCGTGTGGACAATGAATCATTGTCCTATTGTTATTGTAGGGGCGCAGCATGCTGCGCCCGCCCTGAAATCATTTTTGATACGGGTTCAGCATGCTGAGCCCCTACAGCAGATAAAACAAAATCAAGCACGTATATTAACTGTCCACACGACCTAAGCTATCTCCAAGCCGAAGTAGCTTCGCTCTTTTGAGTGCTTTTTGTTGACACGACAGAGATGCTAAACAATAGTATCTCTATGACAGCATCTAAAAATCCTTTCTTTTTCAGAGAACTTCCGTTGGAAGCCCCCTTTTGCGACCGTGAAAGAGAGCTCCATGAACTGACGCGATATGCCGAAGGCAAGGCAAACATCGTGCTCTTTTCTCCCCGTCGATTTGGCAAAACATCGCTGGTCAAACACGTTCAACAGAAGCTGGCAGAGCGCGGATACATTACTTTATACGCCGACCTCTTTGGAGTTTCGTCGATCGACGATGTTGCGGCGCGGCTCGCCAAGGCCGTTTTTGAGATCACGCATAAAAAGGAAAGCATTTTTCAAAAGGCCATTCGTTTCATCCAAGCCTTTCGTCCGGTTTTGAATCCGGATCCGCTCGGCGGCGTATCCCTCTCGGTCGAAACAACATCGCAACGAAAAGTTGGCATCGAACTCTTAGAAGAGATGCTGGTCTCGCTCGGGACGTTTGCAGAGAGTGTCGAAGGCAAGCTCCATGTTGTCTTGGATGAATTCCAAGAAATCGTTGAACTCAAGGAAGCCAGATCATGCGAAGGCATTCTGAGGTCTCATATTCAGCGGCATCCTTTTTCCTATTTTTTTGTCGGCAGCAGAAGGCGCGTCCTTCTTTCCATGTTCAATGAGAAAAAGCGCCCGTTTTTTCAAAGCGCCATCAATTACGAGCTCTCGGCCTTGCCTCACGATGATTTAATCCTTTTCCTGGAACAGATGTTTCAGCAGGGAGGGAAGCCATGTTCGCAGGCTATTGCCGCTTCGATTGCCCAAGAGGTGGATCATCATCCGTATTATGCCCAGAAACTTTCTTTCTTTCTCTATGAACTCTCGGAAGAGAAGATCGCGCAGGGAGATCTGGCAAAAGCCATGAGAAGGCTGATCGAATCTGAACGGCCGGTATTTGAAGCACTGCTCCAAGGCCTTGCCCCAAAACAAATCGCACTCCTTGAAGCCATTGCTCGGGATCCCACAACATCTCTCTTTTCGCTCGAATACATGAAAAAACATGAGCTCGGCTCAACCGGGGGTGTGCAAGGTGCACTCAAACGACTCCATCTCTTGGATCTCGTCGAGCAGGACGACGCGAAGCGCTGGTCGGTCGTTGACCCTATTTTTTGTCGGTGGCTGACGGATCGATCGCCGAAATAGATCTCAGTAAAATTTTTTTACGCCGTCCTTGACAACCTAAAGGTCGGCCCTATATACAGCTCACCACAGATTGTTAGCGCTCTGAGCGTAAGAGTGCTAATAAACGTAAAAAACATTAAAAATCAACATAGTAACCAAGGAGGAAGTCGTATGAGCAAACCAAAGATTCGTCCCCTGCAGGACCGCATTCTCGTCAAGAGAGTGACTGAAGAAGAAAAGACCAAAGGTGGGATCATCATTCCTGACACGGCCAAAGAGAAGCCCCAAGAAGGCGAAGTCATTGCCGTGGGCAATGGCAAAGTCCTCGATGATGGTAAGGTTCATCCCTTGGATGTGAAGATCGGCGACCGCGTGTTGTTTTCGAAATACGCCGGCAGCGAAGTCAAAATCGAAGGAGAAGAATACACCATCATGCGCGAAGACGATATCTTGGGTGTCATCAACAACGCATAATATTCAATTTTTATAACTCTTATTTGGAGGTTTATATGGCAGCGAAGGAATTAGTTTTTAGTCAGGACGCGCGGGAAAAGATTCGCCGCGGTGTGGACGTGCTCGCAAATGCAGTTCGCGTGACGCTCGGACCTCGCGGTCGCAACGTTGTTCTGCAAAAATCGTTTGGCAGCCCCACGATTACCAAAGACGGTGTGACGGTGGCGAAGGACATCGAACTCCCGGACAATTTTGAAAACATGGGCGCCCAAATGGTCAAGGAAGTCGCTTCCAAGACCTCTGACGTCGCTGGCGACGGAACCACCACGGCTACCGTGCTCGCTCAGGCCATTTTCACCGAAGGTCAGCGCCTCGTGGCTGCGGGCATTAACCCCATGGCTCTGAAGCGCGGAATTGAGAAAGCCGTCACGGCTCTCGTGGAAAACCTGAAAACGCTTTCCAAGCCCACCAAAGATCGCAAAGAGATCGCCCAGGTCGGAACCATTTCGGCCAACAACGACGAAACCATCGGCACGATCATTGCGGAAGCCATGGAAAAAGTCGGTAAAGAAGGCGTGATTACGGTCGAAGAAGCCAAAGGCATGGAAACGACCCTCGAAGTCGTGGAAGGCATGCAGTTTGACCGCGGCTACCTCTCTCCTTACTTCGTCACCGATCCAGAAAGAATGGAAGCGATTCTCGATAACCCCCTCATCCTCATCAATGAAAAGAAAATTTCTTCGATGAAAGATCTGCTCCCGGTGCTCGAACAGGTTGCCAAGATGGGCCGTCCGCTCCTCATCCTCGCGGAAGACGTTGAAGGTGAAGCCCTGGCGACCTTGGTCGTCAACAAACTCCGCGGCACGTTGCACGTCTGTGCGGTCAAAGCTCCTGGATTCGGCGATCGCCGCAAGGCCATGCTCGAAGACATTGCGGTGTTGACGGGTGGCAAAGTGATTTCCGAAGACTTGGGCCTCAAGCTCGAAAACGTGAACCTCAAGGACCTCGGTCAGTGCAAGAGCATCCGTTGCGATAAAGAAAACACCACCATCGTGGACGGCGCGGGCAAAAAACCTGAAATCGAAAGCCGCATCAAACAGATGCGCGCTCAGATCGAAGAAAGCACGTCTGACTATGACCGCGAGAAGCTCCAAGAACGCTTGGCGAAACTTGTCGGCGGTGTGGCCGTGATCAACGTCGGTGCGGCAACTGAAACGGAAATGAAGGAAAAGAAAGCCCGCGTGGAAGATGCGCTTCATGCCACCCGTGCAGCGGTGGAAGAAGGCATTGTTCCTGGAGGCGGCGTTGCTCTCCTCCGTTCGCTCCCGGCCCTTGATAACGTGAAGGCCCAAGGCGACGAACCCCATGGTGTGGACATCATCCGCCGTGCGGTGGAAGCCCCGGCCCGTTGGATTGCTCAGAACGCCGGATTTGAAGGCGCTGTGGTGGTGAACCGCATCAAGAGCGGCAAGGGCGGTGAAGGTTTCAACGCCCAGACCGGGAACTACGAAGACCTGCTCGCCGCTGGCGTCATCGACCCGACGAAAGTCGTCCGCTCTGCGCTGCAGAACGCAGCTTCGGTTGCTGGCCTCATGCTCACCACCGAAGCCATGATTGCTGAAAAGCCGGAAGAGAAGAAGGCTCCGGCTGCTCCGCACGGACACGGCGGCATGGAAGGCATGTACTAAACAGAACGTTTCAAATTGAAGATTGGAGAGGCGACTCGCGAGAGTCGCCTTTCTTTTTTGCTCAAGGCAAGCTCGTCGTCGTTGCTAGACCATTCTCCAGGAGGTGTTGGTGAATGCGCTGCTTGATGTCGGAAGAAAAATCTCCTCCATAAAGATGTTCAAAAAAGAGAATTTTGATTTCGTCCGATGAAGCGGCGGCATGCCGATCTTGGATTCCAGAGAGGCAGAGGGAGCGCGAAAAATGCGTCAGCGAGAGGCCGCGAAAAAAACGCTCTTCATCGGAAAGCTGCCGTATCATCTGATCAAAGATTTTTTGGGCGGAGGGGTCTGTATCAGGTTTATGCATACAATGACCTCAAACGATCAAGTTGACCAATGTGATCAGCCCATTTTTCTAAATATTCATGATCAAGCGCTGAAGAGAGGAGGCGAAGCAAACCCCTGATATCACGTTCCTGCATTTCCGATAAACTTTCTGCAGACCATTCAAGCTTCGCAAGAATAAGATCTTCGGGAGAAATAACATAGGCGTTTAACGCACCAAGGGCTTTTAAGGATCGCCGCTGAAATTGCTGATTCGAGAGAATATCATTTTTCTTGATGATGAAATCGACTTTAAAGATGGATTCATTGTCGATGACATTGAACAGAGAATGATGAGTCATAGCGTCTTCAACGGCTTCTTCGCTGATGTAAAAGTCGGGTTGAAAGAGATCGACGAAGTTTTTTTTCTGAAAACGTTGAATAGTAATGACGATATCAAAATCATTGGTAGCGCGTGGATGGCCGTAAAAATTGAGCGCCATGGATCCGGTGAGCATGTACGGTATTTTAGCCTCATCAAGTCGCAGCAGCACCTTTCGGAGGGTCTTAAATTCAGGAGATTCGAGTGATGTTGGTGAGCCAGGCATGCCAAGAACACGAGTAACGGATTCAAAAATGCCGAACAAGACAATTTTTCGTGAGCTACTTTTGAATGATCAAGTTGTGAAAAACGAAGATGGCGCCGTCTTCGAGTTTGACCGCGATGTCGGTGTCACCGTCGCGATCAATGTCTCCGTAGCGAACCTCTTGGATTTTTTGGCTAAAGCTCCACAGAACAGGATGGCGGTTTCCTCTGATGCCACGACTTGTGCTCCCGCAAATGAGCGAGTGATCACTCTCCAAACTGTGAGTGAGACAACTGAAATAATCATTTGTGCCTAGATTCATAAAATCAGCGTTGCCTGAAAATTTTCCCGCTGAGGCTGTTCCCTGTAAATCGGCCGTAGGCAATGTTTGATAAATCTTGATCTCCGCATCGGTTGCCTGCCCAGGTATTCTTTGGAATTTGATTTCTGCCATACACCCTCCATAAAATTGTCTTTGTGTTACTTATCTGATTCGCAGGTTCAGCCCTTACTTTTATTATCGGCTGAAATCGGAAAAGGTTGCTTGATCGTGTGAAGTTTTCTGTTACAAAAGCAAACCCATGAGACGCCAATTTTTTGCTGCAACGATTCTATGCTGTTCTTTGCTTTCTTCTTCCGCGTTTACACTCGATTTTTCCACGCACGGTTATTACCGCACCCGCGTCATCGCCAATGACAACCTCGACCTGCAGCGCAACAACACGGCGATTCCGCGCACCAACGATCGTTTCGGATTTATTTCCTACAATCAGATGCGTCTCAGGCTGGAACCCACGCTCAAGATCAATGACAACTTGGCGATTCACGGCCAGCTCGATGTCCTCGACAATCTTCTGTACGGCACGAGCAACACGTCCGAACTCGGCATCAACGTGCCGGTGATCGGCACGCTGACGCTGCCGCCCGGCGCCGGATCGTTTCGCATGACCGGTGGCGAAGCCGGAGAAAACGGATCGCTCAACGTGCGTTCCGTCTGGGCCGATATTTTAACGCCTGTTGGATTATTTCGCGTCGGCCGCCAGCCCTCGCACTGGGGCTTGGGGATCTTTCAGCATGATGGTCGCAACCGCCAGGGTGATTTTGGCGACACCGCAGACCGCATCATGTACCTGGCGCAGTACGACCTCGAAGGCAAAGGCGCCATGTCGGGTGGACTGTTGTGGGATATTGCCTACGAGGCGCAGTCCGATCCTCGAAGGTCAGGATTCACCGCGCCTCCGGGAAGCAATGCCATGGACGCCCAGCAGTATGCGGCCTTTGTGCTTTATGAACAGGATGATTTGAGCCTCGGTGCCTTTGGCGGTCTTCGTCATCGCGATGGGCCTGAAGGCGCGCGCACCATGACCGTGACGGATGCGGTTGGCAACAGCGGGATTGATGCGGGCATCGATGGTAACACGAACCTTTATTTTGGCGATCTGTTTGCGCGCTATCAGTACGGGCCTCATCAGATCAAACTGGAAGGGGTTTATCTCGGCGGTCGCGTGACGACCGGCCTTGCGGCGAATGGCATCGCCTTCAGCGGGATCGGTGCGGCGGACACCAGCAATCCCTGCGGCAGCGGTGGCATCATCTGCATGCCATCCAACCAGCCGGTCCAAGTGATCATGGCCGCGCTTGAAGCGAGTGGCGAATACAGTTTTGGCGGTGCGTGGAACCTGAAGGGCGGTTTTGCCGAAGGCGACGGCGATATCCTGTCACAAAAGATCACCCAGTTTGGCTTTCGCCCCGGCTACCAAGTGGCACTCATGATGTTCAACATGCCGCTCGGCACGAGTCCGAAATTTTTTGATTCCAGCTCCGGAAACCAGATCGCCGGCGGCGTGCCGATTACGGGCAACAACATCAACAATGCCGTCTACATTTCAGCGGGCTACAAACACCGCTTTGATACGCAGCACGCCATTCCGGGAACGGAGTGGATCAAAGTCGGTGGCCAGGCCACGACCGCCTGGGCGCACAAGAAGAATATCAACATCAACTTTTCGTCGCTTACCGGAACGCCAAATCTCCCTACCTTAAGCGAAAATGCGAACACGCTCTTCAAGCGCTGGTATGGATTGGAATTCGATGTCTCTGCTGAAGCCAAGAGCTTTGACCACCTGTACACCATGCTGGAAGCGGGCTTTTTGCTCCCCGGTCGAGCCTACAACATCGATGTGGCGCTCACGGATCCCGGCTCCATCGTCCTCACCATCCCGGCTGACAAGGCCGAAATTGCCTGGATGACGCGATTGACCGCGACGATTGAGTTCTGAGTGTTTTAGACCAAAGATAAAGTCGTAGGATAAAATCGTAATTTAAAGAAAAAGTCGTTGCACAAAGTCTATTTGGTGCGCACCCGCGTAAGCGGGTCATTTTAACGCGAGACCTTTTTTCGGAGCTCTCCCTGTACGCTCTTGCGAAGTGCTGCGAATTTTTGCGGCGTGAAACCTCCATCGACATAACGTAGAACACCATCGCGACCGATGACGTAGTTCGTAGGGATGCCAGAATGCGGAAAGAGGTCTCGGAAAGCTCGGCCATAGCGAGCGAAAGGGTACGTTACCCCAAGATTTTGCCGAAAATCTTGGAGCGTTCCAAATTTTTTTGGCATTTCGAGATCAGATTGGTCTGTGAGCGAGACGATCACGAGGTCTTTTGCCACATCAGCAGGAAGGGATGCGCGAAATTTTTCCAGATGAGGCATTTCGTCAAGGCAAGGACTGCAATAGGT
>JACQOX010000086.1 GCA_016202335.1 Deltaproteobacteria bacterium | reverse complement strand
CTCGAGCGCACGCGGCCGCGCCTATCATCGTTTGGATCGCGCGTGGAATTCATCCACGGTCCCTTTCACGCGCTTCCCGAATATGCGGCAAAGTTGGGATGGAATGAGGTCGATGGGATTTTAGCGGACCTCGGCGTTTCCAGTTTTCAGCTGGACGAACCCGAGCGTGGATTTAGTTTTCGTATGGGAGGACCACTCGATATGCGCATGGATCCGTCGATCGGCATGAGCGCAGCGGACTGGGTCAACTCCACATCGGAAGAAGCGATGGCCGATGTTTTTTGGCAGTACGGCGAAGAACGACACTCGCGACGCATTGCTCGCCACCTCTGTTGGCGACGTGAAGAGAAGAGGTTTGAAACAACCGATGACCTGTCCGAAGAAGTGCGCAAGGCGGTTCCGGGCGGGTTTCGACACATGCGCATCCATCCGGCCACGCGTGTCTTTCAGGCGATTCGCATCGAGGTCAATCAAGAGTTGGTCGAATTACAAACACTGCTAAGCGTTGGGCCGCGGCTGCTCTCGATCGGTGGCCGAATGATCGTCCTGAGTTACCACTCGCTTGAAGACCGTCTGGTCAAACGCGCGTTTCGCGCGCTCGACGGTAACGGTTTTCATCTGCCGACGAAAAAAGTGGTGGTGTCGAGCGACGAAGAAATTGAGGCCAATCCCCGGTCGCGTAGCGCGAAACTGCGCGTCATCGAGAGGGTGTCATGAAGGTGTTGACCGCTCCGAAGCCTATGGCGAGTGTTGTGCGGCGGCAGGGCATGGCGAAAAAATCGGTGGCCATCCGCAATCGCCACATCCGCAAAGTGGTGGGGCTGCTGCTGATGATGGCCGTCATGGCGCTGGGATTTGTGTGGACGCGGGTGTGCGTCATTCAGTTTGGATACGAAGTGACCAAGCTGCATAAAGGTGTGCAGCAATTGATACGCGAACGGGAAAAGATGGTGGCCGAGGTGGCCAACTTAAAATCGCCGGCGCGGCTCGAGCGCATTGCTCAGGAACATCTGGGGATGAGAAAGCCGACCGGAACGGAAATCATCTTTGTGGAGTCGAAAAATTAACTATGCCGCGATTTCAAACCAGTGGCGATGAAACCAAACGACGGCAGATTTCCCGCATTTTTGCCATCGGTGGTTTTTTTGCGGTTGGCTTCGCTCTGCTGCTCGGGCGGGCAGTATGGTTTCATTTGGCCGACAATGAACAGCTCGAAAAAGTGGCGATGCGTCAATATCGCACCGCGGTGCAGGAAAGCACCAAGCGCGGAAAAATTCTGGATGCCTCTGGCCGCGAAATGGCGGTCAACGTGCAAGCCGAATCCATTTACGCCGACCCACGGTACGTGAAAGATCCCTATTACGCTGCGAACGAACTGGCCCGCATCCTTCACGTGCCGCGCCAGAAGTTGGTGCAGCGGCTGACCTCTTCACGCAAGTTTGTCTGGATCAAACGGTTGGTCGGCGATGAAGAGGTGAAAACCGTTAAGCGCCTGAATTTGCCAGGTATTTTCATGATGAACGAAAACCGTCGCGCCTATCCCAATGGTTCGTTGGCATCCACGGTCCTCGGCGCGGTTGGTTTTGATGCCGAAGCGCTGGGCGGTGTGGAACTCAAGTATAATGACTTCCTGGTCTCCACGTCGACGCCAGGCCAGTTTAAACGCGACGCCCGAGGCCACCTGTACCTGTCTCCGACGGATGCCAGCGACGAACAGCGACTCTCGGAAATCACGTTGACGATTGATAAAAACCTGCAGTACACGGTCGAGCACGAGCTGGAAACAGCGGTCCAGAAAGCATCAGCGAAGGGTGGAGTGGCTGTTGTCGTGGATCCTTTGAGCGGTGAGGTGCTCGCCATGGCCAGCACACCTTCGTTTGATCCCAATCATTACGCCAAGACGGATCCTCAACTGTGGAAGAATAAAGCCATTGCCGATGCCTACGAACCTGGCTCCACCTTCAAGGTGATGGTCATCGCGGCGGCCCTTGATGCCGGGACGGTTACCCCCGAAACCATCTACGACTGCGAGCAGGGGAAGATGCAGGTGGGATCGAAATTTGTGCGCGACACCCATCCGTATAAAAAAATTTCGGTCGCCGATATCATTAAGGTGTCGAGCAATATTGGATCTGCAAAAATCGGAAAGACACTTTCCGAAAAAGAATTTTATGAGGCCATGCGGAGTTTTGGATTGGGAAGCGCGACGGGTATTGCCCTCCCTGGGGAATCAGGCGGTATTTTCCCGCAACCGACGACGTGGTCGGAACTTCAGCGGGTCACCATGGCTTTTGGTCAGGGCGTCAGTGCCACGCCTCTGCAGATGGCCATGGCGTTTGCGGCCATTGCCAATGGTGGCGAACTTCTGCGGCCCCGGATCCTCAAACGCATGATCACGGCCGATGGGGAAAACATCGGGGTGCCGGGACGGGAAGTGTTGGCGCGACCGATTCGCCCGGACACGGCCAAACTCATGGCAGATCTCTTAAAGGGCGTGGTGAAGACCGGTGGCACCGGGACCATGGCAGCGAGTATGGAATACGAAGTGGCGGGTAAAACAGGGACGGCCCAGAAAGTTGATCCCCAGCGTGGGGGCTACGCGTCGGGAAAATATTATTCTTCATTTATTGGTTTTGCGCCGGCGGAGGTGCCTCGCGTCGTGGTGTATGTAGCCATCGATGAGCCTGCTGGGAATGAATATTATGGCGGTCAGGTGGCAGCGCCGGCCTTTCGTAAAATAACCGAAGAGGCCTTGCACTCTTTAAAGGTGCCGGCCCAGGGGAGCTCCGATCCCCTCATCGCGGAAACGCTTTCCCCGGTGGAAGACGGTGTGCCTGAAGAATTGCCGATCACCGAGGTTTCGGAAGAGGGACGCCAGGTGCGCGGCATGGGAAATGGGAAATGGCGCATGCCCGACTTCCGTGGGCTGACCATGCGAGGTGTGCTTGCGGCGATGGGGCCGGCGGAAGTGGATCTGCAGATGCATGGCAGCGGGGTGGCGGTGGAACAATCGCCATCTCCCGGCACCGTCATTTCGTCGGGAGCCAGCTGTAAGATTGTCTTTAAACCGATGCTGTAACATGGATGAACATGAACCTCGCTGAGATTATCGCTCTTTTACCAAACGCCAAGATGGCAGGGCTGCGCGAAGTCGACATCACGGGCGTGTGCGCCCATGCTTCAGAGGTGCTGCCCGGAAATCTCTATGTGGCGATCACGGGCCAATCGTTCGATGGCCATGCCTACATTCCCGAGGCCATTGCGCGCGGTGCTGCGGTTGTGCTTGCCGAGAAGCAGGTGGCTCTTGCTTTGAGTGTTCCTCTGCTGGTCGTGCAAAACACCCGTCAGGCGGTAGGCCCGATCGCAGCGCTTTTGGCCGGAAATCCCTCAAAGCGCATGACGATGATCGGTGTCACGGGTACGAATGGCAAGACCACGACGACCGCTCTTCTCGAATCTATTTTTGCGGCAGCCGGGGAAAAACCCGGTGTGATCGGAACGCTCGGCATGCGCATCGATCATCGGCAGACCGACCTCGGCTTTACGACGCCCGATGCGGTGCGGCTTCAGGCATGCCTCAAAACCATGGTGAATGCAGGCGTGGGTGTCTGTGCCATGGAAGTCTCGTCGCATGCACTCATGCAGGCCCGCGTAGCGGGATGTCATTTCGATGCTGCGATCTTCACCAACTTGACGTCCGAACACCTCGATTACCACGGCACCATGGAACGCTACTTTGCGGCCAAGGAACGATTTTTCACGGAACTTTTGATGTCGAGCGACAAACGACCGCGCATCGTCGCCGTGAACGCCGACGATCCCTATGGGCAACGCCTGTATCCAAAAAGTGAACATCTCTATCGCTTCAGTCTGCGGAGTGGAGCCGACGTGCATTGCCTCTCGTTTGAGACGACCTCGGAGGGATTGTTGTTGCACCTCAAGACCTTTGCCGGGGAGCTGCGCCTGCGCTCTCGGCTGGTGGGGCATTTCAACGCCATGAATATTTTAGGTGCGGTGACCATAGCTTTGGGGCTCAACGTCGATCGTCAGGCCATCGAGGCTGGGATCGCTGCCATGGAGCGCGTTCCCGGTCGGTTCGAAGTTGTGCCCAATGACAAAGGGATCCTGGCGCTCGTCGATTATGCCCACACGCCAGATGCCCTGCAGAATGTTTTGACCGAAGCCCGTAAACTCAGTCGTGGTCGGTTGTTTGTCGTCTTTGGCTGTGGAGGAGATCGCGATCGGAGCAAACGCCCGCTGATGGGGGCTGTGGCGGCAAAGCTTGCCGACATGGTGATTGTGACCAGCGATAATCCGCGCAGCGAAAATCCTCAATCGATCATCAACGCCATCGTCCCCGGCGTCGCGAACGCCAATTACGAGGTGATACTCGATCGCCGTCAGGCGATTGAACGTGCGACGCAATTGGCAGTGGATGGCGATACCATCCTGGTGGCTGGGAAAGGGCATGAAGATTATCAGATCATCGGTTCCAAACGCTCCCATTTCGATGACCGCGAAGAACTGCGGAGGCTTTTGTGCAGCTGACCGTCGAAGACATTATTGCGGCAACTTCGGGAACCGTGGTGCGCACAGGCCCCTGTTCTCAGTACACCGGTGTTTCCACCGATTCTCGAACGATCAAGCCAGGCGATGTTTTTGTCGCCCTGCACGGTCCGCACTTCGATGGTCATGCCTTCTGCAGTGAAGTGGTACAGAAGGGTGCGGCAGCGGTAATCGTTGATCGCCACGTTTTCGTGGACGCCCCGGTTACCATCGTCCGCGTCAGCCATACGATTGCCGCCTTGGGACAGCTCGCCACCTGGTGGCGGAAACCATTTGTGATCCCCTGCGTGGGCATTACCGGCAGCAACGGCAAATCCACGACCAAAGAAATGACCGCCGCGATTCTCGAAACGCTTGGGCCGGTGCTCAAGACCGAAGGCAATTTCAACAACCTCATCGGTCTACCGCTGACGCTGTTTCGCCTTTGCCCCGAACATCGCGCCATGGTGCTTGAAATGGGAATGAACGCCCCGGGAGAAATTCGTGAACTCGCCCGCATCGCCGCACCAAAAGTGGGAATCATCACGAATGCCACTGCCGCTCATTTAGAAAAACTGCTCACGGTCGACGCGGTGGCAGAGGCCAAAGGGGAACTCTTCGAAGTGATGGGCGATCGCGGTGTCAAGATCGTCAACGATGAAGATCCGCGGTTGCAGAGGCTTGCGACGCGGCTCAAAGGTGAAGTCATCCGCTTTGGGATGCAGAACAGTTCCGATATCCGTTTCTGTCACATGGAGATGAATGACCTTGATTCCATGGCGCTTACGATTTCGGCGTTTGGCCGGGAAGTGACGTTTTCACTGCCACTCCCGGGTACGCACAATGTCATGAATGCCATGGCCGCCATGGCCGCCGGACTTGCATTAGGCATTGATCTGTCGGTGGCCGCAGTCCGTCTCGAGGCCTTCCGCCCTATGGCCATGCGTTTTGAGCGCATTCAGCTCGCGAATGGAGTGCGGGTGGTGAACGATTCGTACAACGCCAATCCAGCATCGATGAAGGCGGCGTTTCGTACCGTGGGCGCTGCCTTGCGCAAAGGTTCATTTATTGCTGTGCTCGGCGACATGCTGGAACTGGGAGCAGACGCGGCAATGCTGCACGAAGAGGTCGGTCAGGCGGCGGTGAAGCTGGGAGTTGCTCACCTTTTTGTTGTGGGCGTGCATGCCCGCGATGTTGTCCGCGGGGCCTTAAGTGCCGGCATCTCCCCGGACCTCGCGCATGTGTACGACAATGTCGAAGACCTCACCCGTGCGCTGCTTGGAGTTATGGCGTCGGGCGATGTGGTGTTGGTGAAAGGCTCGCGAGGGATGAAAATGGAACGCGTAGTGGAATACTTAAAACGACGAATCGGGAGCGGCTGATGCTTTATCATGTGATCTATCCTTTCTTCGAATACTTCAAGGCCTTGAATGTGCTGCGTTACATCACGTTTCGCACCTTTCTGGCGGTGTTCATCGGCATGACCGTTTATTTTATTTTTGGGAAACCGATGATCGCCTTCATTCATCGCAAACAGTATTGGCAGACGGTGCGCGACGACGGTCCGGTGACCCACATGGACAAACGCGGTACGCCGACCATGGGCGGTATTTTGCTGTGGATCGCGGTTACGGTGGCGATGCTGTTCTGCGGCAGGTTTGATCAACCCTATGTGATCGGGGGGCTTACGCTCATGGTGCTGTTTGCCCTCATCGGTTTCATCGACGATTACCGCAAGGTCATTCTTCGCGATGCCAAGGGGCTCCGCGCCCGCTGGAAATTTCCATTTCAAGTGCTGGTGGCCACGGCCATCGCGTTCTTTTTATTCGACGGCATGCAGCTTCCCACCGTGCTGCATGTGCCGTTCATGAAAACCTTTCAATGTGATCTCGGGGGCTTCGCCATTCCATTTGCCGTTCTCGTGATCGTGGGAGCATCGAATGCCGTGAATCTGACCGACGGTCTCGATGGCCTGGTGAGCATGCCCTCGATCATCGCGTTTTTGGCCTATGGTATTTTTTCCTATGTCGCTGGTCACGCCATGATCGCCAATTATCTGCAGTTGCCGTGGATCTCCGGAAGCGGAGAACTTACGGTGCTGTGCGGGGCCGTAGTGGGGGCGACCATCGGCTTTCTGTGGTACAATGCCCATCCGGCGTCGATCTTCATGGGCGACGTGGGGTCGCTCCCCATGGGGGCGCTGCTCGGCTACGTCGCAGTGGTGACCAAAAATGAAATACTGCTCCTTATCGTCGGGGGAATCTTTGTGCTTGAGACGATTTCGGTGATGACCCAGGTGATCTCGTTCAAACTCACAGGGAAACGCGTCTTCCGGATGGCACCGATCCACCATCACTTTGAACTCAAGGGCTGGGCCGAATCCAAGGTCATCGCCCGGTTTTGGATCATCTCGATGATCTTGGCGCTCTTAGGACTCGCAACCCTCAAATTGAGATAAACATGGAATTGAAAGGCAAACATCTTTTGATCGTGGGACTGGGTCGATCCGGCCTGGCAGCAGCTCGTCATGTGGTTTCGCTGGGCGCGCACGTGACGGTCAATGACGCTCTTTCCCGTGAGCAACTCCAGGCGAAGCTTTCGCTGCTCAGTGATCTGCCGGTGACGTTTGAGCTGGGGCACCATTCAGCATCGCTCCTGCAAAATAAAGACGCGATTATTTTAAGCCCTGGGATTTCCTGTGATCTGGAATTGATTCAAGGAGCGCGCCGAAAGGGCATTCCCATCATCAGCGAGTTGGAAGTAGCGCTCTATGACGTGACTGCGCAGGTCATCGCCATCACGGGAACGAATGGAAAATCCACGACGACTTCGCTCATCGGCCATCTCTTGGAAAAGATGGGGTTCAAGGTGTGCGTGGCGGGAAACATCGGTATCCCGCTGTTGGAAGTTCTGCCCGCCGCCAAAACGAGCGATGTCATCGTGTTGGAGATTTCCAGCTTTCAAATGGAGACCACGCCGTCACTGGCTCCGCAGGTCGGCGTGCTCCTCAATATTACGCCCGACCACCTCGATCGTCATCCGTCATTCGAAGCGTACGCCAACCTCAAAGGAGAGCTGCTGCGGCGTGTCCCGTCACATGGTGTCGCCATTTTCAATGCTGCCGACGAAGTAGTGATGCGACAGATG
>JACQOX010000094.1 GCA_016202335.1 Deltaproteobacteria bacterium | reverse complement strand
CGGGAATGACAGATGGTCACGGTTGCATGTTCTTCTAAAAGCATGGCGGCCATGGGTTTGCCCACGATATTGCTTTTGCCGACGATCACCGCATGTTTTCCGGACAGCGAACAGTTGATGGTCTTCAAAAGATGGATCACTCCAAGGGGCGTGCAGGGCCGCAATCCCGGTTCACCCAAAAAAAGCCGACCGGCGTTCATCGGATGAAATCCGTCGACATCTTTTTCCGGTGCAATGGCATTGATGATGGCGGAAGCTTTCATGTGTTTGGGCAAGGGGAGTTGCACCAAAATGCCATCGACGCGTGGATCGTGATTCAGGGCATCGATGATGGCCATGAGTTCAGCTTCGGACGTGGTTTCAGGGAGATCCTGGGAAAAACTCTCCATGCCGATTTTTTGGCAAGCCGTGCGTTTATTGCGGACATAGATCTGGCTCGCGGGATCTTGCCCCACCAGGACGACCGCCAGGCCAGGCGCGCGTTTTTGCTTCTGTTGAAATCGCACGACTTCCTCTTTCAGGTTATTGAGGAAATCTTGCGCAATTTTTTTCCCGTCGATGATATTCATGCCGTGGTGTTTTCTGCAGAGACGCGGTTTCGTCCGTTTTTCTTGGATTCATAGAGATAGGCGTCGGCCTTGGCGATGAGATCTGCCGGCGTTGGGGATTTTTCAATTGCAAGCGTTGCCACGCCGAGGCTCACTGTTACGATAATGGCCTTGTCTTCGAATGACATGGGTTTATCGGCGATCGCCAAGCGAATGCGTTCCGCGAGTTGCACGGCGCCTTCGGCATGCGTTCCTCGCAGAATGAGCGCGAATTCTTCGCCGCCGTAGCGGGCCAAGATGTCTTCGCCGCGGATCATGGATTTCATCGTCTGAGCCACGCGACCCAGGATGAAGTCGCCGGCCAAGTGTCCATAGGTGTCGTTCACTTTTTTAAAAAAATCGATGTCGATCATGACGAGTGACAGCGGAGTTTTAGTTCTGCGGGCGTGGCTGAATTCCTCTTTGAAACGCTCGGTGAAAAAACGTTTATTATAGACGTTGGTGACCGCGTCAAAATTAGCCATCTGATAAAACTCGTCGTGGAACATCCGTTCGCCCTTATCGCCGTAAGCAAACTTGATGACGGTCGAACTCGACACCTGAATTTTGTCACCGTTTTCCAGAACGTGACGATCGATACGCTTGGCATTGACGAAGGTGCCGTTTGTGCTGCCTAAGTCCTTTAAGGTTGCCTTGCCATCTTCGAGGGTAAAGGTGCAGTGCTTTCGAGAAATGCGCGAGTCAGCGACTGGGACATCGGCGTCGTCCGCGCGACCCAAGATGGTTTCGCCTTCGGTCAGGCACATCAGCTTGCCCTGAAGGGGGCCGGAGAGAAATAAAATGTAGGCCCGCTTGTCGGCGTCGATGTCGAGTTTTTCAATCGACGTGATGATCGTATGTTCAATGAAATCAGATTTTTTTTGCTCGCTCATAATTTCCGCGCCCTTATCGTAGCTCAACTGAAATGGCAATGATCTCGTGTGTGAAAACTACGGGGTTTTCGGGAGGACCGCCCGGATTTCCGTCTGCCGTCCGGGGAAGAGCTTTAAATCCTGTTTGTCCGGTTGGTGCCCTTCCAGCCACACTTCCACGTGCAGTGTTTTTCCGGGTTCAAGCTGTTCGCGTGTGAGCGGCGTTTGTCCAGCAGGGACACCGTCGATGAGCACCAAGGCGCCAGCTGGCTCAGAGGTGACCACGAGGCTTGCCCAGTCTTTTTCGAGTGCGACTTCCAAGCGCAGGCGTTCGGATTCCGTGATCAGGATTTCTCGCTTCCAAAAGCGATGGTTCGGCAAAAAGAGTCCAAGCGTATGTTTTCCAGCGGCCAGGTCTTTGAACGCTGCCGGAGTGGTCTGCGGCGTTTCGCGCTCGTCGATGTACACGAGAGCGCCCGAAGGCGTTGATGCCAGAAGGAGTTCGGTCGGTCGCTTCGGCTGTTCCATGGGTGGAGCAACGGGCTGAACAGCGACGATCTGTGGTGGCAAAGGACGTTCACGGTGCAAGAAAAACATTTCCCGGCCGATCCAAAAGAGAAGAAGGGCGATGGCGGCTCCGCCGATTCCCAGAACGATCCATCTGATATTTGTCTTCAACCAAAAGGCGGTGCGGGTGGTGGTTTTTTCTTCTGGTTCGGTTGATTTGAGGTCTGCCGAAGGTTCAGGGGAGGAATATGGTTTGGGCTCGATCTCTTCCAAGAGAAATTCCGACATGTCGAGCGGCGCTTCGCCGAGTCCCGTTGCCTCTTGTTCGTCTGATTCGAGCAGCGCGGATTGTGTTCCTTCAATGATGAGGTGGGGCGTCTGCAGCTCTTCATGACGATTTTCGCGATCGGTGAGTTCTTGCCGAAAAAGTTCACGCAGATAGTTGACGATATCAGAAGTTTGAAATTCAGGATGGGAGGTGTGTAAATATTTCAGCAGATCGTCGCGAAAATCAGAGGCCGAATGGTAGCGATGGCGACGGTCCTTGGCCAGGGCCAAGAGAGCGATGCGGTCGATTTCAATCGGCAGGGTCGGATCAATGAGCGAAGGCGCATCGGCGCGCGCGCGGCGGACATTGCGCAGCGTCATGCGGTGGTCATCGCCTTTGAACAGTCGTTTCCCGGTTAAGAGTTCGTGAAAGATGATGCCCAACGAAAAAATATCGCTGCGGTGATCGATGGTGTCCCCGCGTGCCTGCTCCGGGGACATGTACGAAAACTTACCTTTGAGCATGCCGGCGTCCGTCATCCCGGTGCGGGTGGCGGCGATGGCGATACCGAAGTCGATGATCTTCAGGGTCCCAGAAAAGGAGACCATGATGTTTTGCGGGCTGATGTCGCGATGGACGATGTGGAGCTGTGTGCCGTCTTCGGCTGTCCGGCGGTGGATGTAATCAAGCGCTGCAGCAGCGTCGGCGATGAGCGCACAGACGATGGGCAACGGGATCTTGGTCCCCAGGGTGATGGCGCGCTTGGCGAGCTGCGACAACGATTTACCGTCCACGTATTCCATGACAATAAAATAATCTTCAGCGACTTTCCCGAGGTCATAGGTGTGGGCGATGTTGCCGTGCGACAGGGTGACCGCGATTTTGGCTTCGTCGATCAGCGAGTCGATGAACTCACGGCTGGCGGCGATGTGGGGCAGAATCTTTTTGATGCAGACCGTGCGCTTCAGCCCGTGGGCGTCGTACGACAGGCCTTTGAAGATTTCGGCCATGCCGCCCTGGGCGATTTTTTCCATCAGGTAATACTGACCGGCGCCTTGCCTGCCGGCAGACAGGCGCGTGGGACTTTTTTTGTCAGGATTTGGAGGTGTTGTGCTCATGAGAAGATGACTTTTAATAAGATGATGTGCTAAAAGCAATAACGCAACTTAGAATTATCTTCAGGCCGATAATCTTATAAAGGATCGAAGCCATGGCAGAGCAGGGCGGAACAAGTCAGGAAAAGACTGAAGACGCTACCCCCAAGCGACTTCGCGAGGCTCGCAAAAAAGGCCAGGTTTCAAAATCGCGCGATTTGAATACCATCGTCATCCTCATCGCAGCATTTGGACTTTTGTGGGCCATGATCTCGTTTTGGAGCAGTGAACTTCATCAATTGATGTTTGACAGCTTCACGCTTGCGGCGCGAAAAGATCTCACCAATCAAGACCTCCTGCAGCACATCGTTTACGTTTTTGTGAATTATTTTCGGATGGTTTCTCCATTTCTGTTGGCCATCGCCGGTATCGCCCTCGCCGTGGGATTTTTGCAGGTAGGGCCACTCTTTTCAGCAGAGCCGCTCTTGCCGCAGATGAAGCGTCTCAATATCATCGAAAATTTTAAGAACATGTTTAAGATGACGACGTTCATCGAGCTCATCAAAAACATTGTCAAGGTGACGCTGATTTTCCTGATGGCCTATTTAGTGCTCGCCGATAGCATTCGCGATATCGTGCTGACCACCAATGCCACCCTCGAACAGTCCATGAAATTAGCCGGAAAAATCACCTCCGAATTTTTAATTCGAGTTTTTCTCGTGTTCATTGCAGTCGCGCTCATCGACTTCTTCGTCCAACGCTGGCAGTACCACAAGCAGATGCGCATGACGAAAGATGAAGTAAAACGCGAATACAAACAGGATGAAGGCGATCCGCTCATCAAAAGTCAGCGACGACAGCTGCACCAGGAACTTGCGATGAGCGACACCAAAAAAGCGGTACAGGCGGCTGACGTCGTGATCACCAATCCCACCGAACTCGCCATCGCCGTTAAATACGATGACAAAGAAATGGCGGCGCCGACCGTTATGGCCAAAGGGCAGCGTCTCTTTGCCCAGACGATTCGCGAATATGCCGAAGAATTTCAGATCCCGATCGTGCGCAATGTGCCGCTCGCGTGGACGCTGATTGAACTCGACATCGGCGATGAGATTCCGGAAGAACTCTATGCCACGGTCGCGGAAGTGCTCGTGTACGTCTATAAATTGAAGGAATCGAATGCTCAGAGTGATGAGCGTTCTTGACTTTTTCTGGGCTATCTTTACAACTCAAAAAACCTTTTCTTCTCAATACTTGGAGATTCTATGATCCTTCGGTTCCTGTCGGTGTTCCTGCTCTTCTTGGTTCTGTCCCTATCGTCCACCGCCCATGCCTTCCGCAACGTTGACGTCGTTACGTTTGCTCCGGCGAACGACGGCGGTCGCTTTGTGACGCTGCATCAATCTTCAACCCTTCAGCAGGGACGTTTTAGCGGTGGACTCTTTTTGAATTATTCCTATCAGCCGCTTGAACTCACCGATGAAGGTAATGACCGCCTCCGCGGTATCGTCGACGATCTGGTGATGGCCGACATCGGTGCTGCTGTGGGGATCACCGATTGGTGGCAGATCGGTGCCAATTTCCCGATCGCGTTGTGGGAAACGTTCTACGATCCCAATGCGCGGCTCAGTGTCATTCCACCCAAGGAGACATTTTGGGGAACTTTGGCGGATATTCGGGTCGATATGAAACTTCGCCTAATGGACATCGACCGCCATCGTGTCGGTATCGCGCTCGTGCCCTTTTTCTATTTTCCCACCGGTAAAGAGGAACGCTACATGGGCAATGGCATGTACTCTCCCGGTGGTGCGCTTGTCGTCGACTTTGACATCAAGAATCGCGTCTTTTTTACGATCAACGGTGGCTATCGCAACTATCGTTTTACTCATTATCATACATGGAATTCCCAAGCCCTACTTGATGACACCATCTTTTTGGGGGTTGGGACAAATATTCGTGTGAGCGATTCTTTTGCGCTTATTGCCGAAGGTTGGCACGAAGGCATGTGGAAGGGGTATATGAATTTCGTAGAAAAAGAAATTCAGAATCCCTCGGAGTTCCTGGTGGCCGGGCGCTATTCGCCGCAGAACAACTTGCGTGGGATGGCCTTTACTTTCGGTGCAGGCCGGGCCCTGACCATCGGCCCAGGGTCCCCTGATTTCCGCATCTTCGCCGGTATCAACTATCGCAAACCTGCCGTGGTTTCGATTCCGCCGCCGGTCGAGGTCGAAGCGATCGTCGAAGAGAAGATCGTTATCACGCAAAAGATTCACTTCGAATTTGACCGCGCCGTGGTCCGCGATGTCTCGAGGCCGATTCTCGATGATGTTGCATCGTTGCTCCTTGCTAATTCGCAGATTCAAAAAATTCGCATCGAAGGTCACACTGATTGGATTGGGACGGATGTCTACAACCAGAAACTCTCTGAAGCCCGTGCCCGTGCTGTGCGCGATTATCTTGCGGACAAAGGTGTTCCGGCTGCGCGTCTTGAATTTGTGGGCTACGGCGAAACGCGACCCATTGCCGACAATGAGACGGTCAAGGGGCGAGCCCGCAATCGCCGCACCGAATTCACGGTCGTTGAGGTCAGTCAGTAGGGGCAGGCCTACGTGTCTGCCCATGAAATCCCATCAATCACTTTCAACACCAGTTCAATACGTGAAAGGCGTTGGTCCCGCGCTCGCTGAAAAGCTGCGCCAGATGGGGATCCTCACGGTCGGCGATCTGCTGTTCACCGTGCCGTTTCGTTATCAAGATCGTCGCGACATCCAGCCGATAGCGAAACTCACCCCCGGAAAAGATCGTGCGATTCGTGGAACGATCATCAGGTCCGGCGTTTCGTTTCTTGGAGCGCGACGAAAACGCATTTACGAAGCGCTAGTGAAAGATGCTGCTGGAGACGTGGCGTCGATCAAATGGTTTCATTTCAATGATCGTTACTGGAAACAGCGCTACGCCGTCGGCGCGAACATCTTGGTCTTTGGGGATGCAGAAATTTTCGGAAGTACTTGGCAGTTTGTTCATCCGGAAATAGACGTCTTGGGAGAAGGCGAGGTGCCAGTCGGAGAAATCCTTCCCATTTATCCGCTCACCGAAGGGCTGCATCAGAAAACGATGCGAAAAATTATTCGCAGTGCCTGGGATAACTTTCGTGAGTATCTCGAACCGATTTATTCTCCTGACATGATCACGGCGTATTCACTTTTGAATTCCCGTGAATGCCTTGAACTGCTGCATTTCCCGACTCCTCAGTCAGATTTGGAAATGCTGTCGAGTGGGACTTCGGCCGCCCACCGAACGCTGATCTTCGAAGAATTCTTTTTTCTCGAGCTTGGTTTGGCGCTCAAACGCAAAGGCGTTTCTTCTTTATCGGGTATTGCCATTCCCAAAAACGAGGAACGGCATCAAAGCTTTATCGCAAGCCTTCCGTTTCAATTGACGTCAGCGCAACACCGCGTGATCGCTGAAATAGCGGGCGATATGCAAAAGCCGCAGCCAATGAATCGTCTGCTGCAGGGTGATGTCGGCAGTGGAAAAACTGTGGTAGCAGCTGCAGCCATGGTTCAGGCGGCATCGCAAGGATTTCAGTGTGCGCTCATGGCTCCTACCGAAATTTTGGCTGAGCAACATTTTGCCTCGATGTTGGCCATGCTCTTGCCGCTGGGAATAAAGTGCGCGCTTCTTTCTGGCTCCACCAAGGGGAGTGATCGTGAACAGACCCTGGCGCGGCTTTCGAGTGGAGACATTTCGCTCCTCGTCGGCACACACGCCTTGATTCAGCCCGAAGTGGTTTTCCAGAAACTTGCACTCGTCATTGTCGACGAACAACACCGCTTCGGTGTTTTGCAGCGACAACTGCTCAAGCGAAAAGGCGAACAGGCCGATGTCTTGATCATGACCGCGACGCCCATCCCCCGCACACTCGCCATGACGCTGTACGGCGATCTCGATGTCTCGGTGATCGACGAATTGCCCGTAGGTCGAAAACCCATCATGACGCGGCTGTACGCCGAGCATCAGCGGCAAAAACTGTTTTCAGGGATTCGGCATGAGCTGCAAAGCGGCCGTCAAGCCTATATCGTCTGCCCGTTGATTGAAGAATCTGAAAAAATTGATCTCAAAAATGCGACCGACGTCGCTGAACAAATCGCTGCCGAATTCGCACAGGAAGCGAAAGTCGCACTCTTGCACGGTAAGATGAAACCTCAGGAAAAAGAGCAGGCGATGCGCGACTTCAAAGAAGGGAAGACGAAAATCTTGGTCGCGACGTCAGTTGTGGAAGTTGGCGTGGACGTGCCCAACGCCTCGGTGATCGTCATCGAGCATGCCGAGCGCTTTGGTTTGTCGCAGCTGCACCAACTCCGTGGTCGCGTTGGCAGGAGTGAACATCAATCGTATTGTATCCTGATGGCTGATTATGGTCGGTCCGAAGAGGCCAAGCGCCGGCTGCAGGTCATGGTGGAAACCACGGACGGTTTTCGCATTGCGGAAGAAGATTTGGCCATCCGTGGCCCCGGCGAATTCATCGGCACCCGACAATCGGGGCTTCCCCCGTTCAGAATTGCCAACCTCGCACGCGATACCAAAGTATTATCAGAGGCCCGTGATGCTGCCTTCAAGCTTGTCGATCACGACCCCACCTTGACACAGCCGCAAAATCGCAAACTCCGCGAAGCCCTTATCCAACGCTGGGAAGGCAAGTTGGATTTGGCGCACGTCTCTTAAAGGGTCTTAGTGGGGCATGGACACCTCAAGCTCGCCCCGCTTTGATGCTGAAACATCCCCTCTGTTATATAGAATATATAATAAAAACAGTATGTTGCGATGGTTGTCGTTTTGGCATCTCGATTGCTCTTCTGTTGGGGAGACGTCAAACCAGGAGCTTATAT
>JACQOX010000104.1 GCA_016202335.1 Deltaproteobacteria bacterium | reverse complement strand
GGACACGTCGACCACGGCAAAAGCACCCTGGTCGGCAGACTTCTCGCCGACACGCAGACGCTTCCCCAGGGAAAACTGGAAAATGTGAAGGCGGTGTGCGCCCGTCAAGGTCGAACGTTTGAATACTCCTTTCTGATCGATGCCCTCAAAGAAGAGCAGGCCAAGGGAATTACGATCGATGCGGCGCGGGTCTTTTTTAAAACAGCACATCGAGACTATTTAATTTTTGATGCACCGGGCCACCTCGAATTTCTGAAAAATATGGTGAGTGGGGCGTCGCATGCCGAGGCTGCGCTCCTTGTCATCGATGCCCATGAAGGGATTCGCGAAAACTCCAAACGACACGCCTATATGCTTTCCATGCTGGGCATCAAGCAGCTCGCCGTGCTCGTCAATAAAATGGACTTGGTAGGATATTCCGAAGCTGCGTTTCAAGATATTCAGACTTCTTTTTCCACCTTTCTCGATAAAATTGCGGTGTATCCTCAAAGTTATATTCCGATTTCAGGGTTTCACGGCGAAAATGTGGCGCAACCATCGAAGAACATGCCGTGGTATGTGGGAAAAACCGTACTCGAAACGCTCGATGCGTTTGAAGTGCGTCGACCGCTGACGGATCTTCCCTTTCGATTTCCCGTGCAAGACATCTACACCTTTGGGGAAGAACCCATCGTCGTAGGCACGATTGAAAGCGGAACGGTTAAAGTCGGCGATGAGCTGGTGTTTCTCCCTTCCGAAAAGCGCGGCGTCGTGAAAAAAGGTCAGGGCGTTGCGGGGGAAGCCATTGGCCTCACCTTCGTGGATGATCTTGTTGTTGCTCGTGGCGAAGTTGCTTGTCGTATGTCTGAACCATTGCCCGACGTCGTCGATCATTTTCGTGCCAGCCTCTTCTGGCTGGGCAAAAAACCGATGGAAAGCGGAAAAGATTACATCCTGAAACTCGCCACGGCGCGCACCACGGTTCGTTTGGAAAAGATTTTACGGCGGATCGATGCTTCGAGCTTGGCGCTCTATAATGAAGGCGACGCGATTCAGAGCTATGAAGTTGCAGAGGGTGTTTTTTCACTGCACACACCGATGGTCTGTCACACCCAAAATGATGTTCCAGCGATGTCTCGGTTTGTGATCGTGGACGATTACGACATCGTCGGAGGCGGGATCATTCGATCCGCATGAACCATTTTATTTACATTCTGCAGAGTCAGGACGGCAGATACTACACGGGCTACACCACCGATTTGGAACGTCGTCTCAAACAACATCAAAACGGCAAAGGAGGTCATTTTACGCGGGCCTTTGGCGCGCTCGAAATTATTTATTTCGAATCGTTCGCCACCAAATCGTTGGCTTTGAAGCGCGAAGCGGAGATCAAGACGTGGTCGCGCTCGCAAAAAGAAGTATTGATCAAAGGTTAATAGATATTCTGCCCCGCCACCCACCCCGACGACCAGGCCCACTGAAAGTTGTAACCGCCGAGAAGTCCGGTGACGTCCACCACCTCGCCCACAAAAAAGAGTCCCGGCACGAGTTTTGATTCCAGGGTTTTGGAAGAAAGGTCTTTCGTGTCCACCCCGCCGCGCGTGACTTCCGCCTTGTCGTAGCCGACCGTGGACAGCGGTACGCAGGAAAATTGTTTCAGCCAGGTTTCTAAGTTTCGCAGGTCGTCGTTCGAAATGTCGGCCACTTTTTTCGCGTGCACCAGGCATGCGTTGGCTGCGATTTCGGAAAATCGCTCTGGAAAGAACCGGTTGAGAAAGGAAACCACACCTTTTTTACCCAATTCGTGCTGTTTTTCGCGAAAGAGAGCGGAAAAATTCGCAATGGTGGGGAGAAAATCAATCATGATCGGCCGACCTTTGTGCCAATAGAGCGACCCTTTGAGTGCTGCCGGGCCACTCATCCCCACATGCGTGAAAAGGATGTTTTCGGTAAAGCTTCTTTTGCCGGCCGTGAGCGTCACTTCTAAGGAGATGCCGGCCAGGTTGCTGAACCTCTTGCGGTCGTTTTCGGAAAACACAAAACCATCCAAAGCGGGATTTAAAGGCGTTATTACGTGTCCAAACTGCTGTGCGATGCGATAGCCGAAATCCGAAGCACCCAGATTCGGAAACGACAGCCCGCCGGTGGCGATGATCAGGTTTTTGCTCGTATACACTTCATTTTCAGCATCGGTGATTGAAAATTGTCCGGAATGCTGGCGAATATCAGTCACTTTTATCGCTGTTTTGAGCAAAACACCGTAGTCCGACGCCTTATTCAACAGAAAATGGACGATTTCTTTGGAAGAAGTCGTACAAAATAGCTGGCCTAATGTCTTTTCATAAAACGGAATGCCGGCTTCTTGGATCCAGGCGATGAAATCATGCTGCGTAAACTGGCTGAGCGCAGAGGTACAAAAATGCGAATTTTCGGAAACATAATCCGAAGGGGTGACGCCCAGATTCGTAAAATTGCATCGACCGCCGCCGGAAATGAGGATTTTCATTCCTGGTTTGGCGTTGGCCTCGAGTAACAAAACTTTTTTTCCGCGACTTCCAGCCGTAATCGCGCTCATGTGGCCCGCCGCACCTGCGCCGTTGATGTTATCGTCGTAAGTCATAAAGAAAATATGCTCGAATTTCGAGAAGGAGAATGGTAGCCCACGCCACCATGAAAAACATCCTTTTTATTTGTGTCTACAATGCCGCGCGCAGCCAGATGGCCGACGGGTGGGCCAAAAAGCTTCTGCCTCCAGACGTTCAAGTGTGGAGCGCTGGCTCGAGTCCGGCCTATGCGGTGAGCGCCGAAGCCGTCAAGGTCATGGCAGAAGTTGACATCGATATCTCAAAAAATCGTCCCAAATCGATCGACGACATCCCCATGGAGGACATCGATCTGGTGATCAAACTCTGTGCCGAAGAGCAGTGTCCGATTTTTCCTCGCCAGGTAGCGTGCGAGTCGTGGGCCATGCCCGATCCCGGGCTGTTTGCGTTTACCGAGAAAGGGGCGCTGCAGGCCTTTCGCGAGACCCGCGACGCCATTCGCCAGAAAATTGAGGAACTATCCGGTCGCCTGTGAAACGGAACACCTGATCACAATATTCCAACGTATGCGGTCGGTGCGAAACGATGATGCAGGTCTTTCGCAGTTTTTGAATCGCCATCAGGATATGTTGCTCGGTCTCTTGATCAATGGCTGAAGTGGCTTCATCAAGAACGAGGAGCTCATGATCGCGATAGAGCGCCCGGGCGATAGCGATGCGTTGTTTTTGACCGCCAGAAAAGCGCTTTCCGTCCTCGGCGATGCGAGTCTCAAGTTTTTCGGGAAGCGAAAGCATGAACTCTTCGAGTTGTGCGATGCGAATTGCCTCCCACAACTTATGATCATCGATGTCTTTCTCCTCTACGCCAAAAGCGATATTTTTTCGGATGGTACCCTCAAAAAGGAAAGGTTGTTGAGGCACGTATCCAATCGTTTTCTGCCATGACGAGAGAACGTCGCGGAGGTCCATGCCGTCAATGAGAATCGTTCCTTGCGATGGGGTGAGTAAACCCACGATCAGGTCGATCAAGGTCGTTTTGCCGCAGCCGGATTTTCCTGCAAAAGCGACAATATTTCCTCGGGGAATCTTCAGGGAAACGTCTTTGATGACGTGGTGTTTGGTTTGAGGATAGCTGAAGCTCACATGACAAAGCGCAATGTCTCGAGCAAAGGCAAAAACATGGGTGTGGTTTGCGTCGGATGAAGCGACGGCGGGTGGTATTGCCATCATCTCGTGATGGATGATCGCAAGCGAAGGCTGAAAGTGGCGCAGGGTGGTGAGGTGGTTTAAAATGCGTTGGGCAGAGGGCATGAGACGAAAAATCGCGGCCACAAAAAGCGCCAGAAGAGGAACCAGATGCTGGATGTTTCTTCCCTGAAGAACGGCGAAAACAATCACCGCAACAATTCCGAAAATCACCGTGCTTTCAAGGGCAAGGCGGGGGATCAAGATGATGGTGCGAAAAAGGCTGCTGAGCTGGCTGCTCTTGCGGGCGTTGTCATCGTATTGGTGCAAGTAATACTGTGCGAGTCCCCAGAGCTTGGTTTCTTTGATGCCACGGAGGGCGTGGGATGTGGTTTGCGCGATGGAAGCGCGGAGCCCTCGCTGTAATGTTCCAATGTCGCCGGTTTTTTTACGGCTTCGGTGGTAGAAGAGATAAGAACATGTCCCGAGAAGAACGGCGGTGGTGAGAGCGGAAACAGGTTCTTTAAGAAAAAGGAAACTCAAGATGCAACTTACGACGATTGTTTCAGAGACGATCCCCAACAGGGGGATCAAGCCCTGTTCGATCACGAGCGTGACCTCAGAATTGACATAGCGGATGAGCTGCAGTGAGCTCGACTGCAGGTGAAAGGCATACGGGCGAGACAGGTAAGACGCAAAGAGTCGGTGGCTGAGTGAAAAATGCTGTTGGTAAACAAAATGGTGTTGATGCGTGGAGACAAAGAACACTAATGTATTTTTGATCACATAAATCGCCACCAGGAGAATGCTGGTGAAAATAATGGCTTCCTGAATGTTCAAATGCATCACACGCAAAATCTGGAATTTTGCGAGATACTGAAGGATCAAGGGGGGATTGTTCAAAAGAACGATGTAGGACAAAATAAAACCAAGGCTAAGGACTTCCAAGCCGGCGCCAACAAACATGAGCAAAAAATAAACACCTACCTGGCGT
>JACQOX010000091.1 GCA_016202335.1 Deltaproteobacteria bacterium | reverse complement strand
CGCTGGTCAAGGCTTCGATGGGATCGATATCTTTTCCGGTTTGGCCGACGATGCGGTAGGCAACGGTGAGTGCTAAATCCAGTCGAGCATACTTACGACGATCAATTCCCTGCACCATGAGGCCTCCAAAAGTTGCGATTCCGTAGCGAAAACGACCGAGGACGGCAATCTATAATTGACCGTAGCCTCCCCTTAAGATTAAGAGGGGGTGAAGGAGAAACGATGTCGACCATAGAAAAAACAACCGCAAAGGCTTTTGAATTGTGTCTTTCCGAGCTTGAGCAAGTGGTGCGAAAGCTTGAAGGCGGTGAATTGACGCTCGATGAGTCGCTGGAAGCTTTTGAAAAGGGGATCGGCCTCGCGCGCGATTGTGAAAAACGTTTAGACGACGCCAAGGGGCGCATTGAACAGCTCATTAAAGTCGAATCCAATGAAGCGAAGACCGCTCCTTTTATTCCGAAAGATTGATCCATGAACCTTCGCACCTATCTCGCGCAGCACAAGGCTTTGGTCGAACAGCGCATCAACGAGTACCTCTCCGCCGACGGCATGCCGGCGAATCTTCACAAATCCATGGCCTACAGCTTGAACGCCGGCGGAAAACGCATCCGTCCTGTCTTGGTGTTTGCGGGCGCCGAAGCCGTGGGTGGCGATATCAAACGCGTGATGCCCCTCGCCGTGACGCTCGAGATGATCCACACCTTTTCGCTCATCCACGACGACCTGCCAGCCATGGACGACGACGACCTGCGTCGCGGAAAACCGACGAATCACAAAGTGTTTGGCGAAGCGACGGCCATTTTGGCCGGCGACGCGCTGCTCGCCGAAGCCTTCTGGATTCTCACCAAGGCATCACCTGCGTGCGCGCCGGCACTCGTGCTCGACGTCATCTGCGATGTGGCCGAAGCCTCTGGCGCCCGCGGCATGACCGGGGGACAGGTGTTCGACATGGAAGCCACCGGCAAGGCGCTCACCGAAGCGGAACTCGAAAACGTTCATCGGCATAAGACCGGAAAACTTCTCTCTGTTTCAGTGGTTGGTGGCGCTAAACTCTGCGGTGCTACGGATGCCCAACTCAAAGCCTTGTCGATTTACGGCGCAGCCATTGGATTAGCGTTTCAGATCGCCGACGACATCCTGGACATTGAAGGCACGGAAGAAGAGATCGGCAAAGACGTGGGCAGCGATGTCGATGCCCACAAGGCCACGTATCCGGCGATCATCGGCATCGAAGCGGCGCGAATCAAAGAACGTTGTCTCGTGGATGAAGCCATCTCAGCGCTGGCGATTTTTGACGATAAAGCGGACCCTTTGCGTGAAATTGCAAAATACATCGTGGATCGGAAAACATGATCGGCACAAACGATATCCCCGGTTTTTTCGCAGCGGAAGAAGACCTTCAGCGCGAAGAGCATCTTTTTCTGACCTATCAATTCGAAACACCGTTTGAACCTCGGCTCGCCGCGGCAACGTTATGTTCCGAGATGTCTACGGCCCAGTGGAAGCGACCCGGCGTCACCGAAGACCTGCGCCCGCGGTTCGGGGCCAAAGTCGTTCATCTCGAAATGATGGGGACCGTGTCCTCACCGTGGCTGGCTCATGCGACACCCCATGATCAGTACTATCGCTGTCTTGTGCGCATCGCTTATCCCCACGTGAATTTTGGAACCTCGGTGGCCAATATGCTGTCGGTGGTTGCGGGTGAGGGCGCCTTCTTTTGCGAAGCCATCAAGGCGATCAAACTCCTCGATATCGAATTCCCAGCTTCATATCTTCAGGATTTCTCCGGCCCCAAGTTTGGGATCGAAGGGCTGCGTAAGATTCTTGGGTGCCACGATCGTCCGATCTTTTTTGGCGTTGTGAAGCCAAATATCGGACTTTCGCCAGAACCTTTTGCCGAGCTTGCTTATGAAGCCTGGAGCGGCGGACTGGATGTTGCCAAAGACGACGAGATGCTTTTCGATGTGCCCTGGTCGCCTTTAACGGAACGCTGTCGACTGGCGTCAGCCATGTGTCGCCGCGCCGAGGACGAAACCGGAGAGAAAAAACTCTACGTCGCGAATATCAACGCCGACGCTGCGGGGTTGCTGAACCAGCACGATTTGGCCGTAAAAAACGGGGCAGGGGCAGTGCTTGTCAACGCCTTGGCCGTGGGACTTCCGGCGCTGCGCATGCTCGTTCAGCATGCTACCGTTCCCGTGTTCGGGCATTTCGCTTTCATCGCGCCGATTACGCGCGTGCCGTATTTTGGAATTTCGTCGGTGGTCATCACCAAACTCGAGCGGCTCGTGGGGTGTGATATTATTGGGCTCCCGGGCTTTGGCCCGAGGATGTTTACCGAGGAAGAAGAAGTACTCGACACCGTGGATGTGTGTCGATCCGAATTCGGCAATCTCAAACGATCGCTGCCAATTCCCGGCGGAAGCGACTCCGCGGCGACGCTTCCATCGGTGTATGAAAAAGTGCGCACGCTCGATTTTGGGTTTATCGCTGGCCGCGGGATTTTTGGCCATCCGGATGGACCTCGTGCTGGAGCCATGAGCCTTCGGCAGGCGTGGGAAGCGATCGTACGGCGTATTCCGCTTGAGGAATATGCCCTTGAACATCCAGCGTTGGAAAAAGCGCTTCAGGTGTTTTCGGGAAGTCAGGGTAAAAAAAAAGCCCTCAGCATGACGCCGTTACATAATTTCATTTCAGCCATCCATAAGGTTCAATCATGAAGATCAAGGCAACGCTCCTCAGTCTTCTGATGATCTCCATTTCTCACCAAGGCTTTGCGAAGATGCCGAAGGAGATGTCCAAGGTATTAAACGAAAGATATCCATCCGCGGTTTCTCATGACGGTCTCGAAGTGGCCTCCAAGAAATTTGAATCGGAAAAGATTCGAAGCTACGTGGTCGTCAAAAAAGAGGGGATTCCGGCAGAACAGGCGCGCTATTTTATCACCTGGCAGGAATATGAATATCGTCCGGCCTATGTGAAAGAGGGAAAAATAAAAACGCGGCGGGGAGATGCGTATACCTTCCTCAGGCTCGGCGATGTCATGGCTGTGGTGGACAGCTCTTATTACGGCAAAAAAATCTGGCTGCGGCTGATTTCACCGGAAACCTATGTTCCCGCCGATCGGTCGGACGAAAAGCGCTTTTCCCGCGTGACCACGAAGTTTGGAGTATGGCTTCCCAAAGGGGTGTGGGAAATCGATGACGCGAGCGCGGTTGCCGCTGCTTTTGACGAATGGATCATGCCTTTTAAAACCCTGGACGAGGCCAAGACATTTTCCGCAACCCTGAAACCAGTGGTTGAAGGTGCGATGGCTCCGGAGCTGAAAAAGGCCGAAGAAGATCTGCTCAAAGCTCAGGAGTCACTTCAAAAAGCGCACGATAAGTTGAAAAAATTGAAAGAGAAACAGTAACTTATTTTCTTTCCGCCTTCGCCAAGAACTGATCCAAAATCTGTCCTAACGTCGGCTCGCCGATGTCTTCGAGTTCATAGCTCACCCGCATGCACGGTTTGGTGATGTCGATGACGCGCGTGAGGTCGATGGGGCTGCCGTTGAGCACAAGATCGCAGGGCGTGCGGTTGATAGATTCTTCCAGGTCCTTGAGCTGCTCATCGTAATAACCGAGCGCAGGAATGAGTTTGCCCAAGTTGGGGTATTTCACATAGGCGTCTTCGATCGATCCAATGGCATATGGCCGTGGGTCCACGATTTCCGCAGCACCCCATTTGCGTGCACCGACACCGGCAGCGCCAAACGTCATACCGCCGTGCGTGAGGGTGGGACCGTCTTCGATGCACAGCACTTTCTTGCCTTTGACGGCGGCCTCATCGGGGACGAACAGTTTCGAATCGCCTTTAATGACTTTTGCATCAGGATTGCATTCACGGATATTGGTCATGAGCTGATCGACCTGCGCGATGCTGGCTTCATGGTATTTATTGATGACCAGCACATCGGCGGTGAGGAAATTGGTTTCACCGGGATGATAGGTTCGCTCGTGGCCGGCCCGCAGCGGATCGAGCACCACGATTTCCAGATCGGATTCTATAAACGGGGAATCGTTGTTCCCGCCGTCCCAGACGATGATGTCGGCTTCTTTTTCGGCCTGGCGAACGATGGCTTCGTAATCGACGCCGGCGTAGATCACGAGCCCCTTGTCGATATACGGTTCAAATTCTTCGCGTTCTTCGATGGTGCAGTTGTGGCGATCCAAGTCTTCATAGGATGCGAAGCGCTGAATGGCCTGTTCGGCCAAATCGCCGTACGGCATGGGATGGCGGATGGCCACCACGCGTTTGCCGTGGTCTTTGAGAAGTCCCACCACCTTGCGCGACGTCTGGCTCTTGCCGCAGCCCGTGCGGATGGCGCAGACGGAAACGACGGGAACCTTGGATTTGATCTGCGTCTGCTTCGGCGTGAGCAGCATGTAGTTGGCACCGGCGGCCAGGGCGACCGACCCCTTTTGCATCACGTATTCGTGGGCAACGTCGCTGTACGAAAACACGACGACATCCACGGCATGTTTTTTGATGAGATCCGTGAGTTCGTTTTCGGGATAAATCGGAATGCCGTTTGGATACAGTTCCCCGGAAAGGGCGGCAGGGTATTTGCGATCTTCGATGTTGGGAATCTGGGTGGCGGTAAAGGCAACCACCTCAAACTCGGGATTTTGGCGGAAATAGAGGTTAAAGTTGTGAAAATCGCGTCCGGCGGCGCCCATGAT
>JACQOX010000084.1 GCA_016202335.1 Deltaproteobacteria bacterium | reverse complement strand
CGTTTCTCTTAAATCCACCGCCGAGCAAGTGGTGGGGGAATTTGTCGAAAAGTACCGGCCTCTCGACACCAAACTTCGTGAAGCCTGGTTTCGCTACACCTCGACCGGCGACAAAAAGGCCTCGGAAGAACAAGAAAAATTAGAGCTGGCGATTCGTACGCTGGAGAGCGATCCCCAGCGGTTTACCGTGTTGAAAGAACTTTACGCCAAGCGAGACGAGCTGGGCGATCCGCTGCTCAAGCGCCAGGTCGAACTTTTGTATTTGGGATATCTTGAAAATCAGGTGCCGGCGGAAAAGTTGAAAAAATTGACGGCCCTGGAACGTGAAGTGCAAGAGACGTTCAATGACTATCGTCCGATCGTCGATGGCAAAAAACTGACGCCGGTCGACGTTTCCCATGCGTTTCAAGACAGCAAAGACGCAGTGTACCTGGAAAAAGTCTGGAAGGCCCAGCATTTGGTCGGAGCGCTCGTCGAGTCCAAATATCGCGAGCTCGTAGAACTTCGCAATGAAATCGCCCGAGATTTGGGATTTGCGAATTACGTTGAGCTGACGACCACGACGTCGGAGTTTAACCTCAAAGAGCTTCACACATTTTACCGCGACATCAAGAAGCTCACCGATAAACCCTTCAAGAAGCTCAAAGAGAAATTTCTCGATCCGAAACTTGCAGCGCACTTTGGCATTTCGGTGAAGGAGCTGCGTCCGTGGCACTACCAAAATCTCTTCTTCCAAGAAGTGCCAAACGCTGCATTTGAAAAAGTTGATCTCGATCGTTTTTACGCAGGTCTCGATTCGCAAAAAGCCATCGACCGAACCAATGAATTTTATGCCAGCATGGGGATCGATTCCGCGTCGATCGTCAAGCGTTCGAGTCTGTTCCCCAAAGAAGGAAAAAATCCGCATGCTGTGGCCTGGTTCTTAAGCCGCGATCGCACGGGATCATCGCTCATGTCGATGAATCTGCCGGCGCTGCCGACACCGCCCAAGGCCAACGAAGTGTCGACGCTCGTGCATGAACTGTCGCATGACATCAATTATGAAGCGATTCTGACAAATCCTGCGCTGCCATATTTGCTGCGTGAACCTACGATGCTCACCGAAGCCGTGGCCATGCTCTTCGAACATCAGACGCTCACGAAAGACTGGTTCATGAAACTCGGCGCTTCTGAAGTCGATGCGACGAGTGCCGCCTCCACCGTTCAACTGATGGATTATGTCGATCAATTGATCTTCCTGCGTTGGTCCTCGGTGATCTTTTGCTTTGAAACCCAATTTTACGCGGACCCTCAGCAGGATATCAGTACGCTCTGGTGGAAGTGCAAAGCTGAGCACCAATTCATGGCACGGCCCGATGGTTGGAAAAACCCCGATGCGCTTGCGAAATACCACATACCAAACGGCGGTCCTCTGCAGTACACGAATTACGCCATCGGCCGGGTGGCCAACGTCCAATTTGCTTATCTTTTAGCGTCGAAGATCAATCAAGATCCCCGCGGTGCCAGCTATTTCGGGCAAAAAGATTTGGGTGCATGGCTGATGAGCGATTTTCTTGCCCAGGGCGAGCGCCTCGCTTGGGATGAATTTATCACGCATTCCACGGGGAAACCTTTATCGATTGACGACTGGAAAAAATTCTATTTGAAGAGTGGACTGGAAAAGAAACTCTTTCAATAGCCATGGCCACTCAACTTCCTCATGTAAAACTTCCGGTTTTTACGAAAAAAGAGCGGATCATTGAATACTCGGTCATCGCCTTTGGCGCGGCATTGTTCGCTCTGGGCGTGGTTCTCTTTTTGCTGCCTTATAATATCGCTCCCGGCGGCATCACTGGCCTTGGGATCATCATCAATCATTTTCTGCATACGCCGGTCGGCGCCACAATGCTGGTGCTCAACATCGTCATCTTCTTCTTGGGACTCAAATTTTTGGGCAGAGAATTCAGCATCAAAAGCCTTTACGCGACGACGCTCATTTCGGTGTTCATCGATCTTTTTCATCACGTTTTCTTTCTGCACATGTCGATCGAAGATAAAGTTCTGGCGCCCATCTTTGGCGGCGTGGTGTTTGGGGCGGGGCTTGGATGCATCATCCGCATGGGCGGAGGCACCATCGGCTCCAACACGCTGGCGCGCATCATTTCCAGACACACCAATCTCAAACAAGGCGCGTCGATCATGCTCGTCAACAGCGGTGTGGTCGCTTTGGCCGGATTTGTCTTCCACAGCGCCGACGTCGCCCTTTACGGTTTTCTCTCGATGTACGCATCATCCATTGTCATCGATCTGATCGTCGAAGGTTTGGAATACGCGCGCGGCATTTACATCATTTCCGAACGGACGATCGAAATCGCCGACGTCATTGTCTATCAATTCAGTCGCGGGGCGACGACGATCGAAGGGAAGGGGTTTTACACGCAGGAAAAACGCGACATTATTTTTACGGTCGTGACGCGCAAAGAGGTTCACGCCTTGACCGCCATTGTGAAAAAACTTGATCCCAAAGCGTTCATGATCATCACACCTGTCCACGAAGTGCTGGGCAAAGGGTTTAAAAATCGGAGCCGCATCGTCGCATGATCCCCTGTTTCGTTCTTCCCGGCGGGCCGGGATTTGATACGTCCTATTTTCGTCCCTACCTGAATCCGCTCAAGCAGGTTTTTTCGCTGTATCCCATCGATTATTCCCAACAGACGCTCGACGGCGTTCTGCACCACATTCATTACCTGCAGCGCCACACCAAGCAATCGAAGGCGATCTTCTTGGGGCATTCGGCCGGTGGAATGCTGGCGCTGGAATACGCGCTGCGCTACCCCGATGAGGTCAGTGGCCTCATTTTAGTGTCCACGGCTGCGGACAATTCCTTTACGCAGGTGAGTGAGCAGAACATCAAACATTATCCAGAAGTCTTGAAGGCCTTCTCTGCCTACGTAAAAAGTAAACGCACCAACGACGATTATAAGGCGAGCACGCTCGCCTATATCGAATTTGCCGTGGTCCCTGAAAAGCAAGTCGAAGCCCGAGCAGTTTTTGAACAGATGAAATATAATGCTGCCTGTTTAGAACAGCTGAAGCGGAATTTTATTCCTTATTACAACATCAATGACTTGCTTCATAATATTTCGGTTCCGGCACTCGTGATCGCCGGTGAGCAGGACGTCGTCATCCCGCCGCAGTTCAGCGAACACCTTGCTCGCCATCTGCCACACGCAGAATTTTCGATGATTCCAAACACCAATCACTTCCCATTTCTGGAAAATCCCGATGCGTTTTGTGCGACAGTCATGGAATGGGTCAGGAAAACCTTTTAGCGATCAGAAGTCCCAACATGCCTGCGACGAGACAGCCAGTCACCATCAACATGACATGAAAAATGCCGCTTCGATAGGCGCCGTGCTGGAAGTGTTGCAAGACTTCGGCATTGAAGGCGGAATAGGTGGTGAAGCCGCCAAGAACGCCGGTGGTCAAAATGATCCGAAGATGAAGCGGGATGAGATCAGTATTCAACCCCAATTGAACGACCAGTCCCATGAGGAATGATCCGATAATGTTGATGATGAGTGTGCTGTACGGAAATGCCGGATGGATCCAGTGCATGAAGGCCAGCGAAAGCAGGTAGCGAGCGCCGGTGCCGACAGCGCCGCCGAGTGAAATGAGAAAGAAGTTTTTCATCGTGAAAACGTTGAGCGGGTGAAGGGAATCGAACCCTCGTCTCGAGCTTGGGAAGCTCCCATTCTACCATTGAACCACACCCGCGGAAGTGAATTACGGTCGTGAAGCAAAAGCCGTATGAATAACGGCTATTTCTTTATCATGTTGTTCTACTTTATCTGTTAACCGGTCTATTTTTGTGGATAAACGCTTTTCCATGTCTTTCATGTGTTCGTCCATTTTATCCATTCTTGTGTTCATCTTTTCCATTTGGCCATGGAGTAAGCGAAAACTGGCTTTTCGATCAGCACTTTCTTGCTTGAGCTCATGGTGAACGGCTTCAACTCGCGAAGAAAGGTCTTCCCGTAATTGAATTTGCCCCTCAGCAATTATCTGAATCTGATCACGCATTTGTTCCAAAAGAATTGCAGTGTAATGCATGACGTCTTCGGGAGATTTTTTTACCATAACAATTCAAAGATGTTCGTGAGCTGTAGAGGAATGTCAAGTTGAACTTGAAAATGGATGGCATTTCTTGACGATGGGGGGAAATATTCGCTAAAAGAACGCCATGAATCCAACATCAAAAATAAAAGTTCGCTGCCCGCAGTGTAAGACCCAAGTTGCCTGGGAAGGCAACCCCCATCGGCCGTTTTGTTCCGAGCGGTGCAAGCTCATCGACCTCGGACAGTGGGCGACGGAGCAGTATAAAGTTCCATGCGATGAGGACGAAAATGTGGAAGAGGACAACGAGGAAGTTACAAAACATTAATAGAGATTGTTAATTCTTCTCGCCCGAAGCAATGGCGTGATTGCCCACGATTTTGGACATTTGGTCAAAGACGAACGACATGAATTGGCTTTTGTCTTTGTCCGGCATGTGGGTGATCTGCACGCCGGTTTCATAGCTCACATTGGAATTTTTTGACTGCCACATGACTTCAGCTTCGGCATGGATCGGAATGCCTTCTTCGCCGAGCTGAATTTCGAGATCCAATTTGGTTCCACTTTCGAGTGGAGCAGGGGTCATCAGCCGAAAGCCGCCAATACTGACGTCGCTGGTCAAGGCTTCGAT
>JACQOX010000085.1 GCA_016202335.1 Deltaproteobacteria bacterium | reverse complement strand
GGGGGCGGCGCTCTCGGCCCACAATCAGTCCACGTCACGAAACTCATGATCGATGAAAATGGCAAAAAAACAGAAGTTGAACTTCCTGACGACAAAACGCTCGAAGTCTCGAAAGGAACCTTCATTTCTCAAGGTCCACGAGATGTCGGACCACGTTTTGAATCAACCGTACGCTATCAGGTCAGAAATATCTCGTCGCGCAGTCAATCCATTCGCCTTCCGGCGCAGGTCGGACCTTTTGCTTTAAGAAGCCAAGAATCCCTCACCCGAGAACTGGCACCGCAAAAAAGCTTTGTGCTGGACGTCACGTTTCGCCCCAAAGTTGGCGAGGCCAAGGCCGGTGAAACTCGCAAATCCATCCTGATCGGCACGGATCTCTTTCACCTTGTGGGGGTCGCCCTGGAACCACAGGGCGAGGCATCCCTTTCCCAGATCAATGAAAATGGAACGGTGGGCCAAAATGATATCGATCGCATCGACGTCGGCTCCATTGCTGTTGCCGCCAATCCCCAGAAATCTTTTTTTCAATGTCAAAAACGCTCCTGCCCACAAGGTGAAGCGTTTACGGAATGCACGGCCTGTCCAAATCCAGAAACAATGCCCTGCGAACTGCTGCCGATCACCAAAGAAGGAAAACCCATCGGCGAAGTCGATGCCACCTGCTCGCCCAAGCAAGCCGATGCCATCCCCATGATGGCCATTGATCTCAAGGGCTCCATGCAGACTCCGCTCAAAAATGGAAAACAAATCCTGGTGCTCAGGAACCGCGGAGTAAAACCTCTGACTCTTCGCAGCATTGAAATTCAAGAAGTGAAGCAGTCGAAATCACGCGGGCAGTTTTCGCTCCCTGAACATGCGGTCTTTGTGGCCAAGCGGTTCGAAGACATCAAAGCCAAACTGAATGCCGAAAAGGCCAAGGGTGCAACATTTCCCATCACCCTGCCGCCTTTTACTCCCGGCATCGATGAAACCAGCGCCTATCTGGTCGTCAGCTATCTTCCCACCGACCTTCTTGGCTTTGATGGCCGCGAAGCCGGCGTTGGTAGTCCAACCCAAGATCGCGCCATGCTTCGCGTCATCACCGACAGCGAGCCCATTCAAACAGAACTTCGCGGCAGTACGACCATCATCGAAGCGCCGGCACTCGAACTGTATTTTAAGACTTCCGTCGGAACCAAACGTATCGCCAACGGCGGTTCGTTTCCGCTCTCCAGCATCACCGGAAAAACCAAAGATGCGGCATTTCCTCTGTTCATGCGACTTTCCGACGGCGCGCCGACACCCATGCGCATCACGGGAATTGAAATCGCGGGGCCAGATGCGCGTTCTTTTGAATGGCTCGACAGTGCGACCGAGATCAGCGCTGTTCGTCCATCGACCGGTGAAGGGCTTCGCTGTTCCATTCCCACGCTCGATGCAAACGGCAATATGACCGGCGAAAATTTCAACCTTCAGCCCATTTCGCTGAAAGCTCCGGGGTTTGATCTCTTGCCAGGCACGTTCACGGTCGAAAACATGCCGCTCTTCGGCTGCGTCAACTTTCATCGCGGTGCAACCGAAGAACAAAAATATCTCTACCAAGCAACGCTCACAGTGACCGCGGTGGAACTCACGCTGGAAAAAACGCCGAAGCTCAATCCCGACGGCTCACCGAAGCAAACCACCTACGCCATTCAGCTCATGGCCGCGATGAGCCCCACCAAAGGCAAGCTCGTCCTGCGCATCAATCAAATCATGTCGATCATTTTAAATCCTGAATTCGCGGGGCTTTCTTCCAATCCTGAATTTTCCGTCTATGAATCTGACATCGCCGAAGGCAAAGCGAAAAAAAGCGATCTTCCGATGTTTCTCGTTTCCGTGATCGTTGATCCTTTCGATGAGATGCGCATCACCGATCCTGCTGGAAAAGAAATCGTGGACGAACCCAATAACGGGATCACCGCAGTCATGCGTCCTCTGGACACCCACGCCGTATCAACGACATATGAAAATGAATTCCTCTACGATTATTCCAGCCTGACGTTTGATAAAACGCTGCCCACGGGAACTCAAGGTATCTTCGAAGATTATCCCAATGTTCCTGAAGGCACGCAAACCAATGGCCTTCGCATTTTTACGTCTTCGCTCTCATACCCTGGCCCCTTGCGGCCCGTGGAAGAGCGACCTGAATATCCTTCGAACTGCATCACCATCAATCCCTGTTCTCCCGAAGGATGGAAAAAATTTAGTTCGGATTATGTCGCTCCCGGCGAGCCCGGAGCATGCACTTATTTTTACGGCAGTGCCGGCCGCTACGACAGTTCCGCTTTTCAACCTCCAGAAGTCCCAGGCGGAGAATATCGTCATATGTGCGATAGCGTCGACAAACCGCAAAAGCTTTTGACGCTGAACACGGGGCGATCAACGGTAGATGGACATGTCACGATTGAAGAAATGGGACTCAGGCTCTTTGGTCCAACATACTTTCATAATCCCTATGGTCCATTTGAACGCGTGCGTCCGCTGGATACCGTGTTCTATACTGCATTTACGACAGGCGTGCTCAAACCACAGACAACTCCTGAAGATCCGAATGTTCTCCCCGATCCCATGATCGATCAAGCAAAACAGATGTATAAAATTAATTTAACGGACCCGACGCATGTAAATGCCGCCATCTGCCCTCGCGCCACAAATAACACCGTCATCCGCGGCAAACAGGCCAGCAGTTGGAAGTACATCCGCGAATTCATTTCACTCGACGAAGCCGGCACAATCCCTGCCGGTTGCCCGGACTCCGGAAACGGATTCAAAGGCGGCGTAGCTTTCCTCCACGGTCGCCCCATTGATCCGGAGACGAAAGTCGCGACCTTTGTTTCGGCCATGCGCGGCGGCCCTTCGGAAAGCCTCACATTTGCGCTGCGCAACGTGCCACTCTTTTTTATCTTGAACGGCTGGTTTTGCGATCCCACCGGCCGCGAGGAAGACTTCGAAGGCAAGCGTTGTTTCGACATCGTTCCGAACGAACGTGACTCAGAAGGTCAGATCTCAATTCTTGAGGGGACAGAGGTACGCCCATGAGTGAAACACCTATTGGCAAACGGTTGAGTTTTTTTTGCGGCGGTGGAGTTCGTGCGGATATTCCCACTCCCATCACCAAAGGTGCGTTGGGATATGGCGCCGAATGCAAACTGAGCGTCTTCGATCAGTATGAACAAGGGTATACCTTTGGCGCGAGCTATTTAAATCAAGCTGCTGAGGCTCTCGTCACCGGCCCAGAAGGCGCCGCCACCATCAGTCGGGAGACCTTGAGCGGTAGCTTTGGCATGATCGAACGAAATCTTTCCAACAGTTCTTTCGATCGCGATGACATCTTGACGAGCTATCAAGTAAAAATGACCACACGTTCTTTTGGTCGCTCGTTTATTGGCCCCGGAGGCTCATCCTTCTTGGTGGGTGGAACATCGATCGATGAAGCCTCAGGCGCAAGTGGTGGATCGTGGACCGTTGGAAAAACGACCACGCTTCTTGGCAGAGAATGGCTTCTGGGGGAACGTTCCGCGGTCAGGCTCAGCCTCGGATTTGCGATCAACTCCAGCTATGAAAATCAAGGAAGTGAAAACAATCAGATCGCGGTCGGCATTCCCCTCAACCTCGAATTTGGATATGCTGACGCCGTCACTAAACTCAAGCCCAAGGGCGATGTCGAACTCTCTTCACCAGAATTTGCATGGCATATCGCCTCCAGTCTTCATGCGCTCCTCAACCGCGAATTTATCACGGCGATCCTCGCCGGTCCGTCCGACATCGTGAATTCCAGCATCGTGGGTGGCGGAGGCAGCTCAGGGAGAGGTGAACTCATCCCCCTCGTCCAAGCCGGAGCGATGATGGGCGGCGTGAATAAAGAAGAGCTCTTCGCGTTTCTTTTTTCCGGGAAAAACCGCAATTTGGTTTTTCCGACGTTCGAAGGAGTTTCTACAGCCATAGCCCTCGCCAATAATCAGCAAGGTCCCGGCATCGGTAACGCCATGGGAAACGTTCTCACAGCTGCTGAGATGGGAGTTTATGCCCTGCTCGACATCGAAACGCCGGCCAAGCGAAGCAAGCTCACCAACGAAGTTCTGGATCAGAAAGCCGAAACGGCCTCTCTCATTCGCTATGGTTTGGGGAGCGCCTTCTTTTTGGTTGGCAGTGCTCTGGCCGCAGCCAACAAAAATACTAGCGATCCGAGTCCCGTCCCGGTGGGGCTTTTAAGCAGCGGTATTCAAGGGACGCTGGGCGTTGCATTTTTTGCCGCCGAACCTGATCCGCTCCGGCGAGGCCTCGTCGAACGTACTGATATCATGGCCTCACCAGCCACCTTTCAAGTGAGCGATCGAGGCTCATCGACATTGTGGTCGTTATCAGGCTCCATCCATCTCCAAGATTCACCTCTCTTCTTGCGCACCGATCTCGTGACGCCCGTTCCAGGGTTCGCTCGTGGAGCCCCCGACGATCCGTATGCCGAAAAAAGTCAGCCGACCAAAGTCGGAACGGCATTCGGCATTGAAGCTGGAAACGCTTACGTCCAGGCGCAAGCCGCAGTGACGAGCGCCCTTCTTCTGGGTGACTCCGATAAAAGTGCTGCCATCGGCGCTTCCGTAGATGCTGCCGTCCGCATTCCATTCAGCAAGTCGACGGTTGGCGGGGGTATTCTCATCGGCGTTCGCGGATTTGCGGAGCTTCTTCTTCCAGAAGGCTATGCCTACGGCGTTGCTCCGTACATCGGCGCTACATTTTAACGATATAATCCGAAACGAATGATATGTTCGGCCACGGCCCGGGGAATCATGCTCGCGAAGGGCCACCTTCGTTTCACGGCCTGGCGCACCACGCTTGAGGAAACATTGGGAATCGAAGAATGCGTTCCTCGGGGAATCCAGATGATTGAGGCGAGTTTTTGGATGGTGTCAAAATGCTTCCAAATGCTCGCCTTGTCTTTATTGTCTTCCCCGAGGATTAACGAAAATTCGATGTTAGGATGAGTTGCCTGAAGATGCTGAAGCGTCCGAAGCGTGTAGCTCACGCCTCCCAACTCCTGTTCCACATGACTCACCACAATTTTTTTAGACGGGAAAGCCGCTTCACACATGCTCAAGCGGTCTTCAAAACGGCTCAACGGTTTTCCAAAAGGATGAAGAAAACAGGGGATGACCCAGATCTGATCCGCCAAATTTTCCCGCAGGATCCAATCACAGGTCGCAACGTGGCCGATGTGAGGCGGATCAAAGGCGCCGCCGTAAATGGCGATTCGATTCTTTTTCATGGTCAGTTCATGGCCCACGACACTTGCATGTCATCGCGCGGGGATCTCCTGTAGGGGCACGTTGCAACGTGACCCTACGTCGTGGGGCATTCAGGAGATTGCCACGGCTCTCTTCGAGAGCCTCGCAATGACATTTGGTTTGTACGCCCTCTTGATAAGATGTTGTGTCTGGCTCAAAACTTTTTTACTATGCTTCGCATGCAACTCAAACACAATCGCGTTCTTGTCGTGTACAAACCCATCCATAAAAAAGAATCGAGCACCCACGAGGTCCTTCCCCACTGGGTCAAACATCGCCGTTCCCATGAGCGCACCATTGCATCTGTGTCCCGCGAGCTTCAACGTTTTGGATTTTCCTTTAAACTCGTCGATCGCTCGAAATTCCAACCTCCGAAGGGTATTGATTTCATCGTCACCGTGGGCGGCGATGGCACGGTCCTCACCGCAGCCCATATGGCAAACGGCATTCCCATCCTGGGCGTAAATTCCATGCCGCGGGTCAGCGTCGGCTTTTTCTGCGCCGTCACCGCAGCCACCTTTCGGCCCATGTTGACCGCGATGCTGGCAGGGAAAAAACAACCGACGGCCCTGCCCATGCTGCAAGGGGCCATCGACGGAGAGCCCCTCACTTTTCCGGCCCTCAATGACATCCTGTTCGCCGCCAGCTCGCCGGCAGATTCCGTGTATTACAAGATCAAGGCCGGGAATAAACACGAAGTCCAACGCAGTTCCGGGGTCTGGGTCACCGCCGGACCGGGCTCCACCGCAGGTTTCAAGTCCGCCGGCGGAATTCCGTCTTCCATCAGGGATAATCGCCTCCGCTTCATCGTCCGCGAACCCTGCCCGCTGCCCGGAAAGTCGTACCATTGGCTGAAATACACGCTCCCGGCAGAGCGCCCCATCACCATCACGAACGAAGGCCGTGAGGGAATCGTCTATCTCGACGGCTCGGCCCACGTCACTTTGCTTAAACACCACCAGACGCTGACCATCGGCATCGCCCCCACCCGGGCACAGATTTTTTTGAGTAAGAAGCAGTTGGAGCGGTGATCGCATCAACTGGTTGACATCACTCAATAAATGGCGTACGATTCTTGAG
>JACQOX010000095.1 GCA_016202335.1 Deltaproteobacteria bacterium | reverse complement strand
GATGGGGACCATCCCTTCTTGGAAAAGCGCTTCCTGCAGCTCTTTTCCACTCATCGCCTCGATGGTCCCGGAAATAAGAGCTCCACTCGCATCCCTCGCGCGGTAAGAAAAGATCGCCATTTATTCCATTCCTTCCGTCATCCGAAAAACTTCATCGATCGTCGTCAACCCCTGAACGAGATTTTCCAGGGCGCGTTCTCGAAGGGTAACGCACCCACCTGCTTTAGCTGCTTCCATCAACACTTCCTCTTTGGCACCGGCATCGATGAGCTGACGAAGCTCCTTCGTCACGATCACGAATTCAAAGACACCGATACGGCCGGCATAACCCGTCATCCGGCAACGCTTGCAGCCTTTTCCGCGAAAGAGTTTTGTCTCCGCCGGGAGTCCAAGTTTTTTCAGCTTTTCCGGTTCAGACTCTGACGCTTGCCTGCACTCAGGGCAGATGCGACGGAGAAGCCGCTGCGCAATCACGCCGATGAGTCCCGAAGAAATCAAAAAGGGTTCCACGCCCAAATCATGGAGGCGGCTCACGGCGCCGATGGCGGTATTGGTGTGAAGGGTCGAGAAGACCAAATGCCCAGTGATCGCTGCCCGCACGGAGATATCCGCGGTTTCGCGATCGCGGATCTCTCCGATCATGATGACGTCCGGATCTTGGCGCAGGATGGATCGAAGCGCTGCGGCAAAGGTCATGCCGGCTTTGAGATTGACCTGCGCCTGATTGACCCCCGCAATTTCATTTTCGATCGGGTCTTCAATCGAGATGATGTTTTTATCCTGCGAATTGATCCGCTGCAGAACGGCGTAAAGCGTAGTGGTTTTTCCTGAACCCGTGGGACCGGTCACCAGCAAGATGCCGTGCGGCCGCTCGATCAAGTCTTCGAACCGCTCACGATCTCGATCCACAAAACCCACCTGCTCGAGCGTGATGACTTTTCCCTGATGCAACAAACGAATGACAACTTTCTCCCCGTGCATCGCGGGATACGTGGAAATGCGCAGATCCAATTGATCGCCTTGAATGGAAAGACGCACGCGGCCATCCTGCGGCACGCGGCGCTCTGCAATATCCATGTTCGCCATCACTTTCATGCGTGAGACCAGCGGGAGATGCATCGACTTCGGCAGGATAAAACGTTCTTCGAGAACGCCGTCGATGCGATCGCGGATTTTCAGACAATCGGCCATGGGCTCAATGTGAATGTCACTGGCACGCGCGTAAAAAGCATCTTGGATGATGCGGTTGACCTGCGCGATGACCTTGGTGCCAGAAGCCATTTCTCGGAGCTGCTCCGACGCTTCTTCTTTGGCTTCACCGCCATAAGGAATAACCTGAACCGAGACGGCAGCACCGTAAGCTTCAGAAAAATGTTCCTGCAGCAGGCGATCGATGTCTTCTTCACTCGCCAGCATCGGTTGGATCTGATATTTCAAGGCATCGCGAAATTCGTCGATCGCAAAAATATCCAGAGGATTGGACATGGCAATGGTGACGACATCTTCATTTCGAGAAAAGGGGATGAAGTGGAATTTTTTCGCAAGGCTCGGCGGCACGAGCTTCAGCATCTCAGGGTCTATCTCCGCATCTTGAAGGCTTAAAAATGGAACGTGCAACACGGTCTTGAAAAACGTCGCGATCTTTTCTTCCGTGGCAAAACCCTTCCGGACTAAAATCTGGCCGAGGTTGCCACCCAAGTTGCGGCGACTTTCCATGGCCACGGCAAGTTGATCGTGGGTGATCACCTTGGCCTTGGTCATTTCCGCACCGATCTTTTCCAGGGAATACCGCTCCTCGACCATAAGAAAACCCCCAGAGAAAAATAATACCAGAGATGGTGAAAAGGCGTACAATAAATCTATGCGCATCCCCTCAAAACAGCGTGGATTCACTCTTATCGAGTTTATAACCGTTTTAGTGATTACGAGCATCTTGGCTTATAGCGCCGTCACCTCCTTCGATTTTCAATCCACCCGCCTCGACCTGGCGGCCAAAAAACTCGAGGCGGACATCCAATACGCAAAAGTCTTGGCTCTGACTCGCGGTGAAACTTACGGCATTGCCTTCGAGCCAAATAGCAATCGCTACATTGTGTTTGTGAATTCTTCGGCCACGCCCATCGCCGATCCGAAGCAGCCAACGCAAAGCCTGATCGTGAATTACTCGACCATGGCGGATTTCAGCGGCGTGACCCTGGTGAGCGCCAGCTTTGGCGCCACCAGCACCCTCCTCTTTCGAGCGCAAGGAATGCCGAAGGATGGCAATGGAACTGATCTCGTAAGCCAAGGACAGGTCGTTCTCTCCGCCCAAGGTTCTTCCAAGACGTTGAACATCGCGGTGGGGACGGGGAAGGTTTCGTCATGACCAAGGAGGCGCATGCACAGGCTCATGGAGCATCATTGATCGAATTTATTCTTCTTCTGGTCATCGCTGCGGCAAGCATCCCTCCGCTGCTCATGGGATACGTTCGCATTGAGGAGAAGCATCTGCAACTCATGCCGATCAATGTTGCCACCAACCTTGCGAGCGGAAAAATGGAAGAGTTCATCAAAGGAACATCTTTTGCCGATATCGTGAGTGAGGCTCAAACCAACTTCGGGAGCCCTTTTGCGCCCTATCGCTATCAGGTGACCGTGAATTACGTTAATCAAAATGATTTGGATACGTCCGTCGATCCAACGGTCACGGCCTTTAAAAAAGTGCTGGTGCGGGTAACTCACGCCAATATTCCTGATCTGGCTGTTGAGATCAGCAGTTTGGTCACGAATCCTTAAGGAAGGCTTATGTGTCAAAAGGGGTTCACCTTCGTGGAAATGATCCTGGCCATCAGCCTGACGGCGATGAGCGTCATGATGATCTACAAGATTACCCTCCTCATGGTCGACATGAAGCAAGTGGAAATGGTGGCGATCGGCCTCGAACGCGAAGCTGCGGAAGCCTGCTTTCGCTTTGGCCGCGAAGCACGAGGAGTCCGCAGCCTGAGCGATGTTTTAGTTGCGACCACGAGTGAGTTTACATTCATCGATACGAGCGGCGCAGAGATTCAATATTGGCTCGATGGCACCAATCTGAAGCGCGGCACGTCAGTACTCGCGGAACAAGTCTCCTCGCTCCAATACACTTATTACGACAAAAATGGGCTGGGCCTCGGCGCTCCAGCGGTGAGTCCTGATAAAACCAATATTCGCGTGGTCCGAATGAAAATCACGGTCAGCCGCAGCGGGAAAAGTTTTTCGACCCTGGCTGAGGCGAAACTGCGCAATGATTCTTGAGGGATGTATGAATCAAAAAGGCATGTCGGCGCTCGTACTCGTCATCATCATGATGGTCCTCGTGTTGTATATGGGTGTCGGCACGGGGCTCATCACCGAGAGCAGCAATGATGTCAGCGGCCTGCTGCAAACCGAGCGATCGCTGTATTTGGCTGAAGCCGGCGTCAATGCCACCACCTATCGATTAAAATCCAACTGGTCCAATTGGACCAACGCTGCCCTCTTTCCCACGCAATCCTTTGCCGGCGGCAGCTTTGAACCGACGGTGACGGACGATGATGACGGCGATGGAAATACCTCGGTCGACAGCAATAATAAATTGGTCGTTACCGTGAAAGGTATCGCGGGAGATGCAAAGCGCTACGTCCGCGCGGTGGTGAGCCGTTATCATCCCGCGCTCTCTAGTGCTCTCTGTACCACTGAAAATATTGAGACAAGCGGCAGCGCCACGATCAACGGAGATACCTGCGAAGGCATTTCTTCCGTTCCTTCCATCGACACGGCTGCTGCTATCGACCAGGCGAAAGCGAATACTGACAACGGTTATTCAGCCAGAACTGACCGTAATTACTTTCGTGGCGATTTCCCACCGCAGAAACCCGATTCACTCAACGGCGTCATCTACATCGACACCTATGCCGATGGTTCCCCCGCCAATGCAAACTTAAGCGGAAATATTGAAACCACTTCGGCTGATCCCGCTATCCTTGTTGTCATGGGCAATCTTTCCTTATCCGGTGGTGTTTCCTTCCGAGGACTTATCTATACTTCAGGGACGGTCAGCCAAGACACGAGTGTCGAAGGCTCCGTCACGATTGAAGGCGCCATCATTTCAACGACCAACGTCTCTCTTGCAGGATCAATGGAGCTGACATTTTCTGCTGCTGCTGTTAATAATGAATTCATTACAAGTCTGCTGTTAAATGATGATATTCCGACCATCGTACAATGGTCGGAATATTTTCCGTAGTAACTTCATTTTGTTTTTGAGATAGAGAAAAAAATTAAGGGGGATCCATGGCCGTAACACTCAAAGAACTGCTCACCATCGCCATACAAAAAAAAGCCAGTGATTTGCACATCAACGCCCACATTCCACCGACCATCCGCGTTGACGGCAGTCTGGTCCCCATCGATCAGCCGCCGCTGTCCGAAGAAAACGCCATGGCCATCTGCCAGGAATGCCTAACGCAAGAGCAGGTCATGCGATTTGAGCAGGAACGTTCCATCGATTTGTCCTTTGGCATCGACGGCCTCGCTCGTTTCCGCGCCAACATCTACTGGGCACTTGGCAGTGTCTCCGGTGCCTTTCGCGCCATCCCCTATGTCCTGCCGTCGGCGAAGACCTTGGGGCTGCCCGACGTGGCCATTGATCTCACCAAACGCCCGCGCGGACTCGTGCTCGTCACCGGTCAGACCGGTTCAGGGAAATCCACCACCCTCGCGGCGTTGCTCAACCTCATCAATGAAACCGAAGCGCATCACATCATCACCATCGAAGACCCGATCGAATATTATTTCACGCAGAAAAAATCGGTCATCCACCAGCGTGAAATCGGCCGCGACGCCAGCAGCTTTCAATCGGCGCTGAAGCACATCCTGCGCCAAGATCCGGACGTGGTCATGATCGGTGAAATGCGCGATCTCGAAACCATCCAAAATGCCATCACCATCGCTGAAACCGGACATTTGGTATTTGCCACGCTGCACACCAATACCGCCGATCAAACCATCGACCGCATCATCGACGTGTTTCCACCGCATCAACAACCGCAGATCCGCACCGAACTCAGTTTCATCCTGCAAGGGATTCTCTGCCAGCAACTCTTGCCCAAGAAAAATGGCGGCCGCGCCTTGGCCATGGAAATCATGATTCCCACCTCGGCCATCCGGAATTTGATCCGCGAAGGCAAGACCCATCAAATCTACGCGCAGATGCAGATGGGCCAACGTGAGAGCGGCATGCGTACCATGGATCAAGCCTTGGCCCAGCTCGTGAAGGATGGTCTCATCGCGCGGGAAGAGGCGCTCGGCATGGCCATAAATCACGACGAACTCACCAAAATGCTTGACGGATAGCCATTTCCCGGCAAATAAGAAGGCCATAATCCATTCTCATTTCAGGGGTTTTCGTCATGTCAGGTCATTCCAAGTGGGCTTCGATCAAACATAAAAAGGGGGCCGCAGATGCCAAACGAGGCAAGCTCTTCTCCAAGATCATCCGAGAAATTTCGATTGCCGCACGCCTCGGGGGCGCTGATTCAGCTAGCAATCCCCGCCTTCGCACCGTCGTTGATAAGGCGCGGGCCGCCAACATGCCGAGCGATAATATCGATCGCGCCATCAAAAAAGGCGCCGGGCAGCTCGAAGGCGTCACCTACGAAGAAGTGACGTTTGAAGGCTACGGTCCCGCCGGAGTCGCGCTTTTGGTCGACACGTTCACCGACAATCGCAACCGCACGGTTGCCGAACTTCGCAGTATTTTCAACAAAGGCGGCGGTAATTTGGGTGAAGCCGGCTGCGTTGGATGGATGTTTCAAAAACAGGGTGCCCTCACCTTTGAAAAGAAGGTTGGCGAAGATCTACTCATGACAACAGCTCTCGATGCCGGCGCCGACGACATCCGCGACGATGACGATCTCTTCACCGTCATCACCTCACCGGAGCAATTTGAAAAAGTGAAAACTGCCTGTCTTGCCAAAGGCCTTACGCCCAGCGAAGCTTCGATCACCATGATCCCGCAGAACACCATTAAACTGGAAGGCTCGGACGCAGAAAAAATGATCAAGCTGATGGACGCCCTTGAAGACCACGACGACGTCCAAAACGTCAGCGCCAATTTTGACATTGACACCAAGACGATGGAAGCCCTTGCCTAGGACCTACTTGCAAAATCGGCGATCTGCTTTGTTGGCCCTCATTCGCGATCCTCACGTACTTACTTGTACGCTCCGGTCGCTCATTTCGGGCCAGCCTCGCATCTCATCCGATTTTGCAAGCAGGCAATACAAGAGGATTCTATGATCATTTTAGGAATCGACCCCGGCAGTCACGTCACCGGCTACGGCGTTATTGCCGTGCAGGGTCAGAAAATGAAACACATCGACAATGGCGGCATCATCACGTCCCCCAAAATTCAGCTCAGCGATCGGCTTCACCACATCTACACACAGGTCTCACAGATCATTCAGAAGTACGGCCCGGAAGTCCTCGCTTTGGAAGATATTTTCATGGCCAAAAATGCACGTAGCGCCATGATCCTCGGCCATGCACGCGGCGCCATTATGATCGCCGCGAAACAGGCCAATCTGCCGATCGAGGAATACACGGCCCGCCAGGTCAAACAGGCTGTGGTGGGGCACGGTAATGCGGCCAAAGAACAGATTCAGCACATGACCCGCGCGCTTTTGAGCCTGCCGGAAATCGCCATGGAAGACGCCGCCGATGCCCTCGCCGTCGCCATCTGCCACAGCCAGTCGTACGCGCTGAAAAAACGTTTGAAAGGAACCCTATGATCGCCATGCTCACCGGCAAAATCATCCTCAAGGAACCGGATCACTGCATCATCAACGTCGGGGGTGTAGGATACAGCGTGTTCATTTCGCTCACGACGTATGCGAAACTGCCAGAAGTGTCGCACGACGTGACGCTTTCCATCCATACGCACGTCCGCGAAGATCAGCTGCATCTCTTCGGTTTCTTGGAACCGCGGGAAAAGCACCTGTTTCGAAAACTGCTGTCCGCATCCGGCGTCGGGCCAAAACTTGCCGTGACCATGCTGTCCCATCTGTCCGTCGAAGATCTGACCATGGCCCTCATCCACGGGAATCTCGCTCGACTCACCGCCATTCCCGGAATCGGCAAGAAAACGGCCGAACGCTTGACACTGGAACTCAAAGACAAACTCGATCTGCCGTCGCTCTCATCTTCACCGACCTCCTCATCAACCACACGTCACTATGATGATCTCCTGTCCGCGCTCACCAACTTGGGCTATCCCAAACAGACCGCGGAAAATGTCTTGAAAAAGCTCCCCGACGTCGGTAGCCAACCTCTAGCAGAAGCGATTAAATCAGCTCTCAAAGAACTGCCGAGGCTATGACGCAAACTCCCCCCCCTTTCCCCGCTTTTCCGGATGAAGAAGATTCGCGTCTGGAGCAGACGCTTCGTCCGGAAAGACTCACCGATTACGTGGGGCAGGACGCGGTCAAAGATCGGCTCCACCTGTTCATCGCAGCCGCCAACAAACGCGGCGAAGCTCTTGACCACGTCTTACTCGCCGGTCCTCCGGGACTCGGAAAAACCACGCTCGCTTACATCATCGCCCGTGAACTCGGCGTTCCCATTCACGTCACGTCTGGTCCGGTGATCGAACGTGCCGGCGACCTGGCCGCCCTGCTCACGAATCTCGAAGACCGCGGCGTCCTTTTCATCGATGAGATCCATCGGCTGAGTCATACCGTGGAAGAAATTTTGTATCCTGCGCTCGAAGATTTTAAGCTCGATATTTTAGTCGGCCAGGGGCCAAGCGCCAAGACCATCAGGCTCGACACACCTCGCTTCACCCTCGTGGGAGCAACCACACGGTCTGGGCTCCTCACTTCGCCGCTCAGAGATCGCTTCGGTATCCAGGCTCGACTCGAATTTTATTCTGCCGATCATCTGTGCCGCATTTTAAAACGTTCCGCCGAGTTGCTCCACATTCCCATCACCGATGACGGCGCCTTCGAACTCGCCCGTCGTTCACGCGGCACACCGCGCATCGCCAACCGCTTGCTCCGCCGCGTTCGCGACTTCGCCGAAATCCGTGCCCAGGGCATCATTGATTTGGCCGCCGCGAAAAAGGCTCTGCACATGCTCGACATCGACGAACAGGGATTTGATCTCATGGATCGAAAAATCCTGCTGACCATTATCGACACTTTTCAGGGTGGACCGGTCGGCATCGAAACGCTTTCTTCGAGCTTAAGCGAAGAACGCGGCACGATCGAAGAAGTCCATGAACCGTATCTCATGCAGTGCGGTTTCATCAATCGAACCCCTCGTGGTCGAACAGCAACACCACAAGCCTTTGCTTATTTTGGAAAACAAGCGATAAGAGTCGAACAAAGCGACCTTTTTTAATCATTGCGAACAGCCCCTGGGAACTATGAACCTTCAAAAGCTTCCGATGATCACCGTGGCATCTGTCCTGGGAGGATTGCTGTTTTTCTGGGCGCTGGTGTTTGGCGACCAAGGGGTCGTGAAGCTCTTCCGGTTGTATCAGCTCAAGGAACACCTCCTTGAGGAACAGTCGACCCTGGCAAGAGAATTGGATCGCTTAAACACTGAAAAGGCCATGCTCGAAGAACCGCGGCAGATGGAAATGATTGTGCGTCAGGAGCTCGGTGTCATCAAACCAGGAGAAATACTTTTTCAGGAACTGCCCAAGGAACCGAAGGAATCTCCCGAAGAAAAGAAAGATGTCCTGCCCCGCGAAAGCAAGATCTCACAACGGTAAGGTGAATTCACCGATTTTGATGGTCGGTTTGGAGACACGACCGGTCACCGCCAGCGGATAGCTGCCGCTGGCCTGTTTTTGTTTCTCAATTAAGAAGAGAAACGGCAATGACTGAGAGAGTTTTGGAGAATCGGAAAACGTCCCGATCAGATTAAATCGCCAATTGCTGAACTCCGACGCCAAGAAAATCTTCCCCTTGATATCCGCCGAAATATCGCCACCGCTGAACTTAAACTCGTCCAGTGAAAAAACACCTTTATCGATGTTGATATTCACACGCGAATTTTTACCTTTGGCAAACACCAATTCCGGAAGAGGCATGGCTTGGCCAGCGATCATCACTTCCGAAGGTTCCATCTGGAGTGATGAAAAATCCAGATTCGCCTTACCTGCCGATCGGACGAAATTTTGCTGGTCAAAGCGCAATTGGACATTCCCTTTGATTTGGCTTTTGAGCTTCATCCCATATTCGGCGAGAAAGATCGGCAATGCACCAAGATCAACGTCATCGAGATCGACGTCGATCTCAAAGCCTTCTTCGACTTTGGCGATGCTGCCTTCAATCTCGCCCTTGCCGACTCTGATGAAAAAGCTTCCGCGATAACTTCCAAACACCGCTGGAAGAAGAGCCAGCCGCCCTTTCAGTTCATCCACATCCAAAAGCTTTTTGCTGATGCCGGCTTCGTCACGGGCGATGGAAAGTTTTTTGATTTTCACACCGGTGAACCAATACGGCCGAAACGAGGACGCATTCACCGAAACATTGCCGCCCATCTGTTTTTCGATTTCCGCGGTCAGCCGATCCTTGAGCAGGTCATAGG
>JACQOX010000090.1 GCA_016202335.1 Deltaproteobacteria bacterium | reverse complement strand
TCCTTTAAGCTGGTAAGTAACGTATGAAGATCACAAAAACTTCTGCAATCAGGGAAACCTCTATTTTACTCTGGGGGATCGTTGGAAAAACAACGGCCATTCACCTGAGTGAATGGCCGTGGACGAAGAAACTATCGCAGCGTCGCCAGGGGGAAGTCTGCAGTAAACGTCGTGCCACCCACTGCAGTGTACGTCTTTTGCAGGACCTGAATCGCAAAGGCAGCATTGTGCACACCCAAACTACCGTCGCGGGCGATGAGATTGTGATTCCAGATGGCGCGGCGAACCGTGGTTGTGGCATCCATGAAATTACACTGCTGATAATCGTCGCGCGTCTTGCCCGTAGCCACATTGCTGCACGTGCTCGTGCCGGCCGCTGCCTTACAGGTTCCCGTAAAATTGCTGCAGGTGCCCGCATAGCTCAAGGTATCGACGGTGATCGTTCCATTGGAAGAGGTTGTGCCACTCGTCGATTTGATATTGCTGGCATCGACCGTTTTGATTTTGTTGGAGAGCGCCAGCAGCAGTCCCTTGAGTTCATCTTGAATGCCTTCCTGATTGCCATCGCCGTCATAGTCATTCCGCGCCAGACGGTTAAAATCGGTCACTGAAGCGTGACACGTCGTGCAGGCCGAGGTGAGCTGGATCGTTCCTGCCGAGGCCTCTGAGTCATCCTCAGTTTCTTCGCCTTGGAGGTGCCCGATCCCATGCTCAGAGCGAAGCTTAAAGGCATGTCCGCCGAGATGCCGAAAGCCTTCTTCATCGATGGCCGGTCCACTTGCCATGTGACAGGTGACGCATTTGTTATTTTCCGAAGCCAGCGTGGAATCTCCGGTCACGCCAGCCAACGTGAAGGTCGAGCCGGAATGGAAGGAGTTTTCTGTGAGCGTGAAATCAGCCGTTCCGTTACCGTTCAGATCGGTCAACGCGCCTTTGCCTTCGAGCACCGGGGCCTGAGGATTGTAGTGCACTTGGCGCAGCGACTGCGTGGCTGCCTGATCGATCGTGGCGCAGGCGGTCTCACCAACGCCATTGCTGTCGGAATCGCAGGAGTTGGTGACGTTATAGGTATAGAAAGCATCATGACAGCTGTAACAAACGGCAGCTTTTCCGGCATCCACGGTGGATCCATCTGCCACCATGGTGATGTTGCCCTTCAGGCGAAGCTGATCGGCATTGGTGGCGTCGTGGGGATTATGGCAGGCAGCGCAGGTGATGCCGACAAAGGCGTCGGATCCGGAAACCGCCGTGACCGCTTGCCCTGCGGCATTTTTCTTGAAACCAGCTGCCGCGTGACAGCGTGCGCAATTGGCGCCCAACCAGGTGCTTTGGTAGCTGGAACCATGGGCCACGCCCGTGGAATTGTGGCTGGAATTGACCCACTCCGCTTCCTGGGTATGGCATTGGCCGCAAACCCCGGCGTTTGAAATCGAGTATTTGATGCGCAGGGGATCAGCGGTGTGTTGGCTTCCGGGACCGTGGCAATTTTCGCACTGGACGTTGGCGAGCTTGGCCGTGTCCGGATAGGCGCCGGTAAATTCGTCATACGAAAGACCGGTGCTGGGAAATCCAAAGCCTTCGAGCGAGGCGAGCTCATCGAAGCCATCATTCGAGGCGTTGCTGTCGTATCCCACCGTATGAAAAGGCCAGAGATACGGCGTGGGCGCAAGGCCGGCATAGGTATTCAGCGAATCACGGAAGACGGTGGCGTGTTTCGTGCTTTGCCACGGCGTGAGAACGTCACTTTGGATACCTCCATCGTGGCACAATCCACACTGACCTGCTTCTGGTGTTGTTCCGCCAATGGTGCCGACACCGACCCATTTGGCGGCAACCATCGAAATGGTGCCAGACGTTGCTCCCGAGGTCGTGGAATAGGCGATGCCATAGAGTCCTGCTACATCAGGTGTAAAACTCGGAAATTCAAGGGCCGAGGTGGTACTTCCCGTGTCTGCAAAGGTTGCGGATGATCCGGACGGCCGAGATGACAACGTCCAAGTCCAATCGGTGATGGCCGTGCTGGGTGCTTTGAGATTGGGACCAGAGAGATAAACTTTCGTATTCAGACTGACGGACGGGAGCCCTGAAGAAGTGGCGATCTCCGTTTCATTCGCGTCGATGTAGACGATAAAAGAAGAAGTGCTGGTATCACCGTTACTGCTCGTGACCGTGAGCGTGAACACCATTTTCGTATCTTCGCGAGACACCGGCAGCAGTTGCCATTTGAAGCGGTCGACATCGTTGAGAAAATTGACCAGCGACGGGGCGGTAAAGGTGAGGGAGGAGTTCGTCGTGCCATTGGTCGTCGTGGCGCTGGGGCCGGAGACCTGCTCCCAGGCATAGGAAGCAATTGTCTGTCCACTGGTGACCCGGCTTGAGCTTCCCGACAAGGTCCCCCCACTTTGTTCCAGGCCGACGACATATTCCGTGGTATTGAACCGTTCCCGGGTGCGGATCGACGATGTCGCATCGGCCTTGATCACCGCTGCGACAGATTTGGCGGTCACGGACACCGTGTCGCTGCTGGAGCCGGCGCCCAGAGAGAGTTTGATCACGTAGGTTCCTGAGACATCGGGAACGAACGTCGATTGCAGGCTCGTCGCTTGTGCAAGGCTCGCTGAAGAACCTGTAGGCTTTGATTGAATCGCCCACCGCACATTACTTGCGGCAACACTCCCCAGGCCGTCCAAGGTAACGGTTTCACCGATCAAGACATTCTGGTCCTCGCCAGCATTGGCTTGAGGACTCAAGGAAGAGGTTCCGTCTCCGGCACAACCGGCGAATAACAGTACGCATAGTCCGGTGAGAAGATGGCGAGATTTTTTCATAGACTCTCCTTGTTATCGTTGGTGACAGGTCGTGCATGTCATCCCGTTATCCGGATGACGAAGCGGTGCATGGCAGCTCCGGCAATTGGCGCCGGTGACGTGTTTAGCGTTCGAAGGCATGGCAGGCGTGGACAGCGTATGCGACGGAGTTTCTTTGTGACAGACGGCGCACTGCATGCCGCCAGCGGACGTGAGCGGAAAATGGCAGTTTTGGCAGTGGCGGTTGGACGGCGTTCCCCAAGAACCGGTGTGGGATAACGGTTGCGTTTCCGCATGACAGCGCTCACAGAAATCGTTGCTGCGGTGACAGCTGAAGCACTGGCTGCGGTTGAGACCGACGGCCAAGCCGTGTCCTTTGAGTCTCCAGTAGTGCGTGTGACTCCGCGGCGGCGTTTGCTGATGGCAGGACGAACAGGTGGATTCGCTGTGGCACATGGCACAGTTTCCCTTAAAGGTGTCACCGGTCAGTTTCATGGTGGCGCCATGCTTTTCCACCCAATGCGCCTCATGGGATGAATCTTTGGCGAGCGTTGCCAGCGGAACAGCGATCAAGAAGCCTGCCATCATCAGAGTGTTTTTCATTAAAAACTCCATACCAGTCGCGCATTCAGGGAATGAAACTGGTCGATGGCGTTATCTTCAAATTCGTATCCCAACCGCGCCTTCAGATCTTTCCTGAGTTTGGCGTTCGCTTCCAGGAAATAGGTTTGGACATCGTCCGATTCATCGCCGGTGAACAGGTTGAAGCGATACAGATAATAAGCGGTTCCGGCGGTGACATCCAAAAAGGGAAAGGGTTGATGTGTCAGCGAAAAGGAACCGCCAAAAGTGTCATTCTTCAGCGTATTGTCTTCGCCGTGGTAGTAATCGGCCGTAGCGTTGACGCTGACGATCTTCCACGGCAAGTCGAAAGCCGACAGGAACACAAAGGCATGCTTGAAACCGTGATTAAAGGGGCTAGCAATCTGTTCTTCATCGAGCAGGCGCGCGGATCCACCGACATCGGCCGTGAAGTGTTCGCCGATATCTTTGCTGAATTTCAGCGAAACTTCCGTGTAGGGCTCATAAGTTCCGGCGATGCTGTAAGCATCCCAGTCAATGACGCGGACGTCTTCGCGGTGCAGCAGGCGATAGGCATCGAATTGCACGCGAAAATTTTTATCCGGGACGCCGGCACTCAGGGACAGTGTCACGTCGCGAACGTCATCGGCAAAAGAGGTGAAGCGGGACATGGCGTTGAATTTTGGCGACGGTGTCCACCACAAGGTGGTGCCAAAGAGATCATCTTCGCGGTCGCCACTTGTGAAGCGAAAGGAACTCGCGCGATCACGGAGGTGAACATAATCCCCGCGGAGCTTGAGGGTGGGAAGGGCGTCGACGTCGACCGCGCTTCCAGCCAGCCAATCTCCAGGATGAAAGCCGAGCTGATTTTCATAAAGATGGACCGGCACGCCACCAAAAGCCTGGAAGGTGCATTTCGAAATGGGTTTCATCAAGAGATGCGCGCCATCGAAATACAACGCTTCAAAATCAAACTGGTATTGGCGTCCGACCTTGATGGTTTGAAAAACGCTGACATCATTGACGCCGGCATAGGCCCGGTACAAGCGCCCCGCCGCCCGTCGATCAAAGGGACTTGCGAACGTTGAATCAGCGTTTGATCCATCCAAATCAAATCGTCCCCCGCCTTCGAACGATCCAAACCATTTATCGGCTGAGGCGTCGTTAATGTCCAAGGCCCCGATCGTTTCCAAGTCGTGATCGGCCTGAGAACCCGCGGTGCGAAATTTGTAGCGATTGGACAGCGAACCATGAAACGATGGCTGAGCATGGGAAAACGATGTCAGCAGAAAAATGGGAATCAAAAAAATGGCAAGACGAGAGAAATAACCCACGGCGCACCTAGAAAGTGGGTGCTTCTATAGCACGACAGGAAATGGAAAAAATAGGAAACATTATGATGCGTATCAGAATGTGTTTTACAAAAATAAACTCTACAAATGCGCACTACGAAAAAACCATTAACATCCTTTCAAGGAGGGAAGTGCATATGAAACACCAAAAGTTGTTGCTGTTCGTCACCATGCTGGTGGCAGGGATCTGTCTCTCGACGGATGCCCAAGCGCTGTCGCAGTTCGCACGGAAGTACAATGTCAATTGTCAGACCTGCCACACTGCATTTCCTCGCCTGACCTATTTTGGCGAGCAGTTCAAACGCAATGCGTACCAAATGCCGGAAACGCAAGATGGTGATGAGACGAAAGACAAGGTCAATGACGAGCTGTTTATCGACAAAATCGGCAATCTGTTTGGCGTGCGGGTCAGTATTTCTCCGGTTAAATACGAATGGAATCGTTTGACGACCGAAGGCGTGGCAAGAGAACGCTTGAGCTTCGGTAATCCCAACTGGCTCCAGTTCTTTGCCTCCGGCAACATCTTCAAAAACACGTCCTTGCTCATTGAAACGGAAATTCAGAGCAATAAGTCGAGCATCCAGGCTTACAACAACTGGTTCATGGTCGGCTATCACAACATCTTCGACTCATCGCTGCTCAATGTGCGCATCGGTAAACTCTCGGCCCTCGATCACGCGGCACAGTCGGGCCGGTTGCGCATGATTCCGAGCCTCAGCATCGATGGACTTGCCAACGTGAAGAGCGCCGGCGGCTACACGGCAGCGGCGCAAGCCACGGCCCTTGCCGGCTCTGGGGTGACAGCTGCGAACTCCACCCAGGATGACCAAGTCGCCTATGCCGATGCCCAGCCTGGAGTGGAAGTGTTTGGCTATAAAGGACCATTTCTGTATTCCGTCGGTGTGGCCAACGGCAAAACGCTGACTGATGCCAATAAATACAAGAACTTTTTCGGAACGCTGCGTGCTGAAATTGAAAAAGGCGACTTCGCAGGAAGTAATCTGACGCAGTCAGGGTATTTAGGTTGGGATACGGCGAATAATACCCGCGCTCGTCAGACCGACAAATTCTGGCGGAGCTTGACGGGTGCCAACCTGCGTTGGAAGAAATTCGATGTCATCGGCGCATTCTTGTATGGCAAAGACGACAACTGGAACCTGCTCACCAATCTGAACCAAACCAGCAAGTCCATCATGGGACAGGCCGGCTACATGCTCACCACCAAGTGGTTCTTGGCGATGCAGTACGATTGGGTGAAGGGAACGGATGGATCCAATGACGCGAATTTCCTGTCGCCATCGGTGACCTTCATGCCGAGGGAAAATATGCGCCTCGACTTGTTAGGTCGCATCGACTTCAAGGGTGCTGCTGCGGATCGCAAGCACGAAGTTGGGATGAACATTCGCACAATGTTCTAATAAGAAGTAAGCGATGTGATCGCCAATCCCCATTCTTCGAAAGAAGGATGGGGATTTTTTTTGCATTCAACGCGAGTTGCTTTACACTTGATCGCATGTGGCCATTCCTTCGAAATCTTTTGTTTCAGATTGATGCCGAAACGACGCATCGACTGGCCATGAAAGCGCTGTCGCTGTGGTCAACGGTTGCTTCAACGCAATTTGCGACGAACGACCTCTCGCGGCATCCCTCGCTCACGCGAACATTTTTTGGGCTCACCTTCCCGAACCCTTTGGGGCTCGCAGCGGGGTTTGATAAAGACGCCGAAGCCGTGCCGGCGCTGCAGCGCCTGGGATTTGGTTTTCTCGAAGTGGGCACGATGACGGCAAAGCCGCAAGAAGGCAACCCGCGCCCGCGGCTCTTTCGCCTGCCCGAAGATCAGGCGCTCATGAATCGTATGGGATTCAACAATGCGGGCGCGGTCGTTGTTGCCAAAAGAGTGGAACGCTATCGTCGGCAAGGGAAAATCGTGGTGCCGCTGGGAGTGAATATTGGGAAATCCAAATCAGCAGCTTTGGAAAAAGCTGCGCAGGATTATCTGGAATCTTTCGCCGCCACAGCCGATGTTGCCGACTACATCGCCATCAACATCTCCAGTCCCAACACGCCAGGTCTTCGCGATCTGCAGCAGGAAGACCACTTGATTCAATTGTTGGACGCCATCTGCGACGCCAATCAGAAGCGGCGCATGCCCAGACCGCTGCTCCTCAAACTCGCTCCGGACTTGGATGACGTGAGTGCGCTTTCCTGCGCCAAGATCGCGGTGGATCACGGTTTGTCAGGGCTCATCATCTCCAATACGACGATTTCCCGCGACGGGCTCCGCAGCGCTCTTCCCCCTGGGAGCGGCGGCATTTCCGGGAAACCCGTTCGAGCGCGCAGCACGGCCATGCTCCGGCTCATCAAGGAAGAATTCAGGGATAAGTTAGTTTTGATCGGTGTGGGCGGCATCATGCATGCAGACGATGCCCTCGAAAAAATCAACGCTGGTGCGGATTTGCTGCAGGTCTACACGGGTTTTGTCTATGGGGGGCCGAAATTCCCTTCGCACATACTTCGCCGACTATACAAATGAAAACTTGGCATGCCAAGTTTTCAGTGCTATAAATAAGGTATGAGAAACATCATCCCCTATCTCGAACGCGATCTTCAGAAAAAAATGGTTTTCGTGACGGGACCACGACAAGTGGGGAAAACCACCGTGGCCCAGCAACTCCTCAAAAAACTCGGCGGTCATTACTATACTTGGGATTCAGCCGAGGATCGAGAACGCATTCTCACCAAAAGTTTTCTTCATGATAAACGCGTGGTGCTCGATGAGCTCCATAAATACGATCGCTGGAAAAATTTTCTCAAAGGGACGTATGATAAATTTCATGAACAGCTGCAGATTTTTGTTACCGGAAGTGCTCGCATGGACGTCTATCGTCGCGGCGGTGACAGTCTTTTTGGCCGCTATTTTTTATTTCACCTCCATCCCCTGACGCTTGGGGAATTGATGTACCCACACGATATCAACCGACCTGAACACATCTTGACCGCCAGTCACCAAGATGACTCGGCAACGCATGAAGCATTTGCACAACTGACAAAATTTGGCGGATTTCCCGAACCTTTTTTTTCAGCATCCGAGGAAGTTCACGCGCGCTGGTCCATCCAGCGGAGGGAACTGCTCGTTCGTGAAGATGTCCGTGATCTCACGAATATCTCACTGCTGAGCTTGGTTGAACATCTCCTCCTTCTTCTCCCTTCTCGAGTTGGATCACCGTTAAGCATCAATGCGCTGAAAGAAGATCTTCAAGTTGCGTACAACACAGTGCGCCAGTGGCTTGATGTGTTTGAAAATCTCTACATCACGTTTACGCTCAAACCTTATACCACCAAGATTTCCCGGTCGATTCACAAAGAGAAAAAAATGTACCTGTGGGATTGGTCTCAAATCAAAGATGACGGTGCACGTTTTGAAAACCTGACGGCCAGTCATCTTTTCAAAGCGGTCACGCTTTGGAGAGACTTAGGATACGGTGATTTTGATCTGACCTTCATTCGCGACCGTGATCGGCGAGAAGTCGATTTCTGTATCACCAAAGACCAAAAACCTTGGTTGCTTATCGAAGCAAAACTTTCAGAGATTCGTCCCGATGAAACCCTCGCTTCATTTGCGGACCGGTTCGATGTTCCGGCACTGCAAGTGGTCAGTCGCCATGGAGTCAGCAAACAGACAGGAAGAGTGCGCGTCGTCAGCGCTTCCAGCTTTTTCACCCTGCTGCCGTAGAGTTCGATGTCCACACCGCCCCTTTTCCACGCCCTTTCATGTGGGCAAAGCCAAACCCTTTGAGGTCGAGCAGGGCCTGTTGACGGGAAATGCGATGTTGGCAGGCGTCAAGGTAGTCGCTGATTTTGATGTTTTTGTGTTCGGAGAAGAGATTCTTTAAAATATTTCTTCGAGAATCGATGTCTAAGGATCCGGACGTTGCACGCGTCTGTCCATCGATCATCGGTGCTTCACAGGCGAGAAATCCCCAGCGTTTGTATTCTGCGAGCGAAGCTTCTGCAGCACGCTTTGCGAGGGAACCTCCTGGAGCGTAGAGATGATGAAAATAGAATTGAACAGGAGCGGGTTGAAGGCCGTGCTGCAGGTATTCGCAAAAGAAGCGGAGCTCATCGGGAATGTTTGGAGTGGCCAGAATAAATTCACACATCACCGCAATCGTTTGAGGTGTCGTCATCATCGGAAACAATGAGCGAATTTTTTCGGGATTGAAATTTTTCCAATGCTCCACGAGAAATCTTGTGAGGATCGTCATCAGCCTCGGATCGTAGCGCGACATATCGGCTGCGAGACAAAAAAGTTCTTCCAAAGATTTTGGGCGATACGGCCACGGCTTGGATTCACCAACGCAAGGCGCGCCGTGTTTCTGGAGTTCAGCGTAAAGGCTCGCAAGATGGGCTTCGGAGGGGATACGTTTAAGCATGATGAGTTTCTGCAAGTTGTAAATTTATGACAAATAAAAATTTACTTGTCATATCTATGGTCGACCTGAATTAGAGCACGTAACAAAATGTAAAGACATTTGCTGTCATCGCGAGCGAAGCGCGGCGATCTCCTGCTCTTACATGTCATCCCTGAATGTTTTAGTCGGGGATCCAGGGCTAGATTCCCGCCAACGACATGCGGGAATGACAGTGAAGGAGATGGTCGCGGCCCGGATCCCGCCCTGAGCGCAACATGACATTTCAACAAAAAGCGATCCTCGTGACCAGCGATCACCATTTCGAGAAGCTTGAACAGACCGTGATCATTTAACGATCGTTCTTCGCTTCCACAGCAAATAAATCGCCGGATAGACGAGGAGTTCCATGAGGAATGATGTGGACAGCCCGCCGACCATGGGGGCAGCGATGCGCTTCATGACGTCGGCGCCCGTTCCGGTGGACCACATGATCGGCAAGAGGCCGACGAAGGCGCAGGCCACAGTCATGATTTTTGGCCGCACGCGTTTGACCGCGCCATGGATGATGGCTTCCTTGAGATCAGCGGTGTTGCGCATCAGCCCCGTTTGCTTGGCTTCATCATAGGCGAGATCTAAATAAAGCAGCATGAAGATGCCGGTTTCCGCATCGAGCCCCAAGAGCGCAATGAGCCCCACCCACACGCCGATCGACATGTTGTACCCCAACCCATATAAAAGCCAAATGGCGCCGATGGCCGAGAAGGGTACGGCGAGGAGGACGATGAAGGTCTTCACCCAGGATTTGGTATTCAAGTAGAGCAAGAACAGAATGATCACGAGTGTGAGCGGGACGACCAGAAAGAGACGCTGTTTGACGCGTTCCATGGCTTCGAACTGCCCGCTCCAGTGAATCGAATATCCAGTCGGAAGTTGGACGTGTTTTCGCACGATGGCTCGTGCTTCATCGACATAGCTTCCCAGGTCGCGATCCGCGACGTCGATGAAGACGTACCCCGTGATCAGTCCATTCTCATCGCGGATCATGGCAGGTCCGCTGGAGACGTGGATGTCCGCCAACATGGCCAGCGGAACGTGACCGCCGGACGGCGTCGGGACTAGCACGCGGCGCAGCTCATCGAGGTCGTCGCGCAGTTCACGGGCATAGCGCAAATTCAGCGGATAGCGTGCGCGGCCGTCGATGACCGTCGTGATGTTTTCGCCGCCGACAGCCGACGCGATGATCATCTGCGCGTCGTCGACGGTGAGTCCATAGCGCCCGAGTTCCTCGCGCTTCAAATCAAAGTCGAGAAAAGTTCCGCCGGCCACGCGCTCAGCAAAGACGTTGCGCGTGCCGCGGATCTTTTTGAGCAGCGGTTCGAGCTCTCTGCCAAGGCCTTCAATGACCTTGGCGTCGGCGCCGAAAATTTTAATGCCGAGCGGCGTGCGAATGCCGGTGGACAGCATGTCGATTCGGTTCTTGATCGGCATGGTCCAGGCATTGGTCCAGCCCGGAATCTGCAGGGCGTGGTCCATTTCTGCGACCAATTTTTCATACGTCATATTTTGTCGCCACGCGCTTTTGGGTTTGAGGAGCACCATCGTTTCCGCCATGGAAAAAGGCGCCGGATCGGTGGCCGTTTCGGCGCGTCCCATTTTGCCGTAAACGCGTTCGACTTCAGGAAAGGATTTTAAAATCCGATCCTGGATCTGCATCACCCGCTCGGCTTCGGTGACGGAGATGCCGGGAAACGACGTGGGCATATAAAGAATTGCACCTTCATTGAGCGGCGGCATGAATTCCGAACCGAGTTTCAAAAAGGGAACAATCGTGATCGCGACCAAAACGAGGGCGATGGCGATCACCCGTTTGGGGTGATTCAGGACGACATGGATGGCTGGCGTATAGAGGCGAAACAAACGTTTGCTGATGGGGTGATCCTCTTCGCGGTGCATTTTGCCGACGACCACGGCGTTCGTGAGGTTGCACAGCCACTGTGGTTTGAACGAATAATACGTGAGCCGCGTGAACAGCAACCGAATCGCCGGATCAAACGTGATCGCCAAAAAAGCGGCGATGGCGATGGCGAAATTCTTGGTGAACGCCAAAGGCTTGAAGAGTCTGCCTTCCATGTCTTCGAGCGCAAACACCGGCATGAAAGAAACCGCGATGACGAGCAGCGAAAAGAAGCTCGGCCGCGCGACTTCTTGAATCGCGCCGATGAGCACTTCCTTGTAATCGGCCTTTCTTCCTTCGGCTTCCCAGCGCTCCAATTTCTTATGGGCGTTTTCGACGACCACGATGGCAGCGTCCACCAAAGCCCCGATGGCGACGGCAATGCCGCCGAGCGACATGATGTTCGACGTGATGCCCAATTGCTTCATAAAGATAAAGGACAGGATGACCGAGATGGGAATCGTAAAAATCGGAATGATCGCCGACGGAAAGTGCCACAGGAAAATCAGGATCACGAGCGAGACCACGATCATTTCTTCGGTGAGCGTGCGTTTGAGCGTGTCGATGGCCCGGCGAATGAGATCGGAACGGTCATAGGTGGTGATGATCTCGACGCCTTCAGGGAGCGACGATGTGAGGTCTTCGATTTTGGCTTTGACCCGATCGATCACCGCCAGCGCATTTTCACCGTGGCGCATGACCACGATGCCGCCGACCGCATCGCCGCGGCCATCGAGGTCCGCCACACCGCGGCGCATTTCCGGTCCCAGGGCGATGGTGGCGACGTGTTTGAGCAGAATCGGGGTATTGGTTTTTGCATCATGGCCGATGGCGATGCTTTCAATGTCTGCCAGGGTTTTCAGATACCCGCGGCCACGGATCATGTATTCGCGGCCAGCAAATTCAAGCAGTCGTCCCCCGACTTCATTGTTGCTCTTGCGAATGGCTTCGACCACGTGACTGAGCGGCAGGTTGTAACTCGCGAGTAAGTTCGGATCGACGTTCACCTGATACTGCTGCACATGACCGCCGAGGCTCGCCACTTCTGCAACGCCCGGAACGCTCTGCAAATGATAGCGAAGATTCCAATCTTGAAAACTGCGAAGTTCCGCGAGGTTGTGTTTTCCGGTTTTATCGACCAGTGCATATTGAAATACCCATCCCACGCCCGTGGCATCAGGCCCCAGCTGTGTTTCCACGCCCTCGGGGAGTCGCGCCGTAATTTTCGACAGATATTCCAACACGCGGCTCCGCGCCCAATAGAGATCCGTGCCATCTTCGAAGATGACGTAAACATACGAAAATCCAAAATCGGTGATCCCGCGGATGGCTTTGATGCGCGGGGCACCGAGGAGTGCCGTGACGATCGGATAAGTGACCTGGTCTTCGAGAATGTCGGGGCTGCGATCCCATTTGGAATAGACGATGACCTGCGTGTC
>JACQOX010000083.1 GCA_016202335.1 Deltaproteobacteria bacterium | reverse complement strand
TTCGATGAGCTGCAGCATGAGTCGATTCGCCGGGAGATAGCATTTATCTCCCACTTTGCGGACGACTTGGCTGTTCAGCGCTTCATCAAAAAACGACGTTGGCTCATCGAGCAACGAAAGCCGTCGAATGCGGTGCGGCTGATGGACCTGAAAATAGAAGATTACGTGGAGCATGCAACCCTCTCATAGACCTGGATGATCTTGTCCGCAGCCTCATTCCATTGGATGTCGGCCACTTCATGTTCTCCAGCTTTGGCAAGGGCAGCGCGCCTCGAAGGGTGATGCAGGAGCTCCAAGATGATGTCTGACGTTCTTTCGATGTCCCAAAAATCCACTTTGTAGACGTTTTCAAGAATTTCCGCAGCGCCGGCGTGTTTTGAAATGATCGCCACTGCGCCCGAAGCCATGGCCTCCAGCGGCGCAATGCCGAACGGTTCAGACACCGAAGGCATGACATAAATATCAGTAGCGTCCAACAATCGTTTGACTTCTTCTCGGCCCAAAAATCCCAAACACAAAAATCGATCTTTTAAGCGCAGCGAAGCTCCCTGTTGCAATATCCGCGAAAACATGTCCCCGGTTCCGGCCATAAGGAAGCGAACTCGGGGAAATTGTTTGATCACGCGTTCAGCAATTTTTAAAAAATAATCCGGCCCCTTCTGCAGCGTGATCCGCCCCATAAAGAGCACGACCGGATCTTTGAAGATGCGATGTTTTTTCTTTTCCTCTTCGTCCATGGAATAGGCGTTGTGCACTGTTTCGACTTTATTGGGGTCCACGGCGTAGCGATTCACGATCATCTGCTTGGTGTACTGCGACACCGAGATGACGCGATTTGCCAGCGTGAGCCCGGCGTATTCGATCTCATGAATGCGGTGGTCGCCCGGGCCCGCAGCACGATCGAACTCTGTGGCATGGATGTGGGCGATGACAGGACAATGACTGCGGCTCTGAAGGAGAAGCGCCGCTGGATACGTCAGCCAGTCATGGGCGTGAATCAAGTCGTAGTCGTTCTCGGCAACATGCGCATACACCATCTGCGTAAAAGCCAAAACTTGCTTAAAGAGAAGCTCGTCGCCCTGAAGGGATTGGATCAATACTTGAAGAAGATCCGAAGGAGATGTGTGAGAGGTCAGGTGATGAAACCTCTCTGACATGTGATGATGCAAACGCCGATTGCTAAAACCGTAGGCACCTGATTCATAACTGAGCCCCAACCACATCAGTCGCGTTGCCAGCGTTTGTTCACTGAATGTTTCAGGGAAGATCACTTCGGCTGACAGTGGCCTTGCCTGAAGCGAATCAACATCGTCGGGGTTTCGCAGCGGAAAAATCGCGGGATAGGCCGTGGGCAACATAAGATCGATTTCAATCCCCTTGCACAGGAGTGCTCGGGCAAGACCGTAACAGGCCGTTCCCAGGCCACCGGCGATAAAGGGAGGAAACTCCCATGTCATCATCAGAACTTTCATGAATATTTCAATTCCTCGATGAGATGTTCCATCTCAAGGACAGCAAAAATACTCCAGGCCTGAGACGGACAGCCCTTGGGAAGTCTCGCCCGTACACCGTCCCAAACTTCTGGCAGCGAGGCCAGTTCGTCGTTCATCAGCATCTGCCGAAGCGTCGCCACAGCCTGTTCCAATTCTTTCGCAGCCTGTTTTTTCTGGGGGAAAACTTTCATCACCAATCTGCCGTAAAAGAGCAGGAGATATGTCCAGACCGTGCCCTGGTGATACGCCAAATCGCGCTGTTTCTGGTTCCCCACATATTTTTCACGAAACGCCGAGTGCATGGGCGAAAGACTGCGCAACCCGTGAGGGGTCAGCAGTTCCGCTTTTGCCTTCATCCAGATCATGCGCAAGGCCTCTCCGTCAACCACATCAAATGGCAGTGCAGCGGCAATCACCGCATTCGGTCGGGGCTCCCACACAGGCGTTCCCTCTTCGAGGCGATCGGCCAGAAAATCCGGACCGATAAACATTTTAAACGAAGTCCGCGCAGCCTTGAGAAGCCGGGCCAGATCTGGAAGAGAAATTCGGAGCGAATCGCTTTCGAGCCCTTTCGCACTATTCTGCTTGGCGAGTTGTAATGCCGTCTCCAGCGCATTGATCCACAGGGCATTGATTTCAACCGGCTTTCCGAAGCGCGGCGTCACCGGTTGACCGAAGACGATGGCGTCCATCCACGTCATGGCTTTGGAGCTTGGCCGAATTTCAATGAGCCCGTCGTCGCCCACCAGAAAAAGATCGTGATGGCTGTGAATGAAATGCACGATAATGGCTTGGATGTGTTGCCAAATGGTGTGATCTTTCGGTGCATGAAGAAAACCGTTAATCACGTACCACAATGGCGCGTCGATGCTGTCGAAGTTCTGGCCTTCACCCCCTTCACCAAAAGTGTTGGGAAGGAGTCCCTGACGAAGCGCTGCACCGTATTTTTTTAAAAGAGCGACAGCTTTTTCTTTCCCATCGGGAAGAACTCCAAAGCTCAAAAGACAAATCAGCGTGTCACGCCCCCAGGCACCGAACCATGGGTAGCCCGCACAGACGTCGTGGTCTTCAAGAACGCATTCGCTGGCCATCTGCGAAAGCACTGCAAGATAGTCCTCGCGTTCGTACTGTTTGCGCGGCGGATCAACATCTCCCCGAAATGGTTTCAAGGTTCGCCGCGCTGGGGCGTCTTTGGGAACGGGGAATGTTTGATCATGTTGATACGTCTTTTCCACCACCTTCGCCGGATCGGACTGGGGCTCAGTCGAAATCAAGAGCGACGTCTTCGACTGGCTCTGGAGCGTCATCTCGATGGCCACGGGCGCGATCAGATCTTCGATCGAATCATAGCCACGGAGTGCTTCGAGAGGATAATGCACCGAGCGGTAGATAACCTGATCGCGAATCACCTTTCCATGTTCCACATAGCCGTAAACCCGGAATCCACTGTCTTCACGGGTGAGCTTGAATTGAGGACCATCGATGTCAACATGAACCGGCACGCGATCCCACATCCCCGGCGGAATCAAACCGTGATGATCCCGGAGCGTAAATTTGGGACGGAGCCCGAGTTGGATCGCATCTTTGCCAAGGTTCGTATAGCTGATGACAACGGCATTCATACCTGGAGTGAGCAGCACTTCTTTGAGGAGAAGGCATCGTGAAGAATAAGGACGGCTTGAAAAAAGAAATGAAGGGTATGGCCGAAGGCCGACATTGACCAGATGTTCGTGGCCACGGGGATGGATCACGTCGCCGTACGACGTTGCATCCAAGAAAAATGTGCCTTGCGAAGATTCGACGCGTTCTTCGAGCGAAGACAGGACATGAATCCGTTTCATCGCTGCCATGCCGGCGATGAGCAAACCATTGTATTTTCGCTTGGGAAGTAAGTCGCCAAACCCGAGGGCGTAGCCACCAAGGCCATTGGTGAGGATCCATTCACGTTCACGGAGAATCTGCAGGCGCGAGAGGAACATAGAAGAGTGTTGTGTTATCTTTTTTCTAAAAATAAAGAGATAAAAAAATAGCTGATAGAGATCATCATGTTTTTTCTCGATTTTTTGACTAAGGGTTTTTTCATTCACCACTTGGGGAGGGCGCGCCATGATCAAAAAGTTGATAAAATCGTCGATGAGCAAACCAGCATCAGCAGAAATCCCACAGCGCACCAAGCTTGACATCAACGACCCTCAGGTCTTCGCATTGATCCAAAAAAAGGCATATGAGATTTATCGCCAGAGAAACGGCGAAAAAGGAGATGCCCTCAGCGATTGGATCGCGGCGGAAAAACAAGTCACCAACACTCTCATCGCTTAAGAACTTCACGCATCGCTTGTTCCAGGCGATCCGGGGCATAGGCATGCACGGTTAGATTTTCATAGACCGTCCCATCTGCAGAAAGCAGCTTGATCGTCGGCCAACCCACCACGTGATATTTGTCCGCCACTCTTTCCACTTCGTCATTCGTATGCGTCGCATCGATACGGACCATCACAAAATGGTTGGCGAGTTCCGAAATGTCATCACGTGAAAAAAACTCACGATCATACTTGCGACACGGCGGACACCAGTCGGCGTAGAAATCAATGAGCATGGGTTTGTGCGATGATCGCGCCGCGGCAAGACCTTCGGTTTCATCCGTAATCCAAATAATTTTTGATTCATTTTGCGTAACCACTTCCATCGGATGAAACTTCACCAGGCTTGAAGCGTAATACAGCGCTGGCAAAAGCAGCAAAATACCGATCAATCGTTTCACCCACACAAGCCACGGACCGCTCTTCAAACGATCGGCAAAGGTGGCGTAACCCGTTCCCAAAACGACAAACAAAAGCCCTATGCCGCAGCCAAAAATCACGAGCGCCAAAAAGCCAAATCCATAATCCTTTTGCAGCGCGACATAGGTCAGCAAAGAACCAATCACCGGGCCAACGCACGGCGACGCGATGAGACCGGTCCCAAGGCCAGCCAGAAATGCGCCGCGATGCCCCTTTCCGCCCAAGGCATGGAGAAACTGCTGCAAGCGCTGAGGGAGTCGGATTTCAAAGAAGCCGAACATGGAGAGACTCATCCCCAGGAAAAGTACGGCAATGCCGGCCACGAAAATACGGCTCTGAAAGAGAAATCCCAAGCTCTTGCCAAAGGCTGCTGCGGAAAGCCCGAGCACAGCATAGACCAGCACCATGCCGGTGACGAGCGACAGCGAGAGCGTCAGATTGCGTCGAAGTCGATGTTCAGGATGCACGCCGACAATTAATAAAATAACGGGAATCAGCGGCCAGACGCACGGTGTAAAGGAGGTTAAGATTCCACCAAAAAACGCGACGACCAACACCCAGAGCATTCCCTTTTCCCGAAGACGACCGATGTCACCGTTCTTCACCGAGGACCAAAATGAGAATTCTCCTTGGCCGGAAGCAGGAAGTGACGCCTCCCCTTGAATCGCTAACGAGCTCTTCACTTCAAAGAGAAAAGAGATCTCCCGTTTTTCGGGTCGCAGACAAAGATTTGGCGTGCACCCCTGAAGGCCTAAAACAAGGGACACCTCTTTTTGCCCCGGCGTGAGATCTTCAGGGACATGCGCACTGATGCGGATGGCGAGGTCTTCGGTAAAAACACCCACTTCCCTGCCTTGAAATTCGTCCCATTTTGGCTTTGGCGGCGGATACTCGATGCGGTCGATCCGAATGCCTTCCAGACTCACAAAGTCCACATCGAATTTTTCGGCGTATAAATAATGGCCGTCGGGCACAGTGACTTGGATGTTGGCCACCACATTTTGACCCAGCTCCACCGCCATAGGAGAGCCATCCCATGCGACTTTAAACGGCGATGCGGCTTCCATCGAAGCACTCGAAATGGAAGCGAAGAAGAGAAATCCCAAGGAGAGAAGAAAATTTTTCATGCGACAACGTTTAACCAACTGCCCCCCACGGGTCAAATAAGATATAATCGCGCTTGCGCAGCTTATAAAAACTCGTTAGCAATTCGGCTTCCTTATGAACCCAGAAAATGCCCATTTTATCAAAACCGCCTTTGCCATTGCCAATAAGGTGAAGGCCGGCGTGGTCTTCCTCTTCATCGACCCCTTAGACGACCTGTCATTGGAAGATGAAAAAATCCCCCATAAAAAAGTCCATCTCGTGCTGGTGAGCAAAAAAAAGCGGCCGGAACATCCTGATGTACCAAATTCTCTGGCTGCGATCGCCAAAGGCTATATCACCTTGCCCCGCATCGCCATGACCCGCATGGCCATGATTAAAGTTGCCACGACGCTTGGCATTTCCAGCGACCTCATCGCGTCAGGGGAGAAAATTGTTTTTGTCGTGGGGCATCAAGAAATCGGATTTCTCGATTTAATCCATGTCGTCGACACGGCCAAAGAATCTGAAGTCATCACTGGCCGCGGCATCGTCAAAATCGCGGAAGTGGTAAATCCTGAAATCTTTCAAGCGGTGCTCAACTTGGTCGTGGAATTGGCGGACAAGGGTCGCGAGGGAAAGCCCATCGGCACGATCTTTGTCGTCGGCGACCACGAAAAAGTACTACAACTTTCGCGGCAGATGATCATTAATCCCTTCAAAGGATACACCGAAGAAGAACGCCACATCCTCTCCCCTGGGCTCAAAGAAACCATCCGCGAGTTCGCCGCCCTTGATGGTGCCTTCGTCATCAGCGACGACGGCACTCTGCTCACGGCCGGACGCTATCTGGGGGCTGCTTCAGATGAAGCCAATCTTCCGCGTGGCCTGGGAAGTAGACATATTGCGGCTTCGGGGATAACCAGCTTGACAAAGGCCGTTGCCTTCGTCATATCCGAATCGTCTGGCGATGTTCGCATCTTCAAAGACGGAAAAATCGTGATGCATATCGAAAAAGCACCTTCGAAACGATAATCACCAACAAGCTAAGGAGTTGTATGAACGACAATGTCGACATTCGCATCATCGAACACCTCAAACGACACAAACAGTGGGATGAGAAGAAATATCAACAACATCTCAGCGCACTCCCTGACAGCTCTGCCAACGCCGAATTCGTAGAAATCACACACGAACCGCGCAGCACCAACGGAGCTGCGGATCCGTCCTCGCCAAGCCTTGCGTTCACTGCTGCTGACGCAGATCTTTAAAGTTATTTTTTCACGCAACGATATATTTTCCCAACTTGCGCGTGCCTATGCGCTTGATAATCCCACCCTCAAGCAGCGGTTTTAATATCTTTGCAGCGGCTTGTTTGCTCACATCGAGCGCTTTCCAGACTTCACTCGGTGTTAATCCGCCTTGGTCGCGCAGGAGATGAAGCAGACGTTCTTGCTTCGGCGTCAGGATAATCTTGTTTTTACCTTCTTTGATCGACAAACGATCGATGCGCGTGAGTACGCGTTTGAGCGTCAAATGCAGCGCTTCAGCAGAATACTCCAGCCAACCAGTCAGGTCGCCATGAGCTCTTCGAACCGCGTCCAGCTGCGCATAATATCGAGGACGATGTTCCCAGTAAATTTCATCGACAGAGAAAATGTGGTGCCTATCGAATTCGCGTCGATAAAGTTCCCACAGGGCCAGCGCTCGCCCCATGCGGCCATTGCCGTCGCCGAAGGGATGAATTTCTTCAAAATGGTAGTGAAGAATGGCTGAAGAAATGATGGGCGACCATTCCCCTGCTTTTTGATTCCACCATGCAAGATATTCTTTCATCAGCCGCGGCACATCTTGAGGCGGCGGAGGTAAATACGATCCCACGCGAACGCCAATGGTACGATACACACCAGGCTCACCCTGATCCATGACCTCTGCAGCAATGAGATGATGAAGCCGAAAGAGATCTTTATGGGTGATGAGCTTCTTGGCCTGGTGTTTTTCAATATAACGAAGCCCTGCCAGTTGGTTTAAAATCTCTCTTTGCGCCCGCTCGCCGTGAAGCACCGGCCGGCCCTCTTCCAAAGCGCGTACTTCATCCAAGGTCAGGGGGTTTCCTTCAATCGCGGTGGAGCTATGCGTCGTACGCGCCCGAGCGTCGCGCTGCAAAAGCGGCATCCATGAAACTTGAACCGTCGCCGTCAAGATGCGCTGACGAAAAGCAGAAATCTCTTCAATGATTTTTAAGAGATGCGGTGTGATTTGAAATTTCGGTTGATAGGCCATGCAATAATAAGTCAACCATAAGTCAACTTCTAAGTCAACTAAAACACTTCTCGAAGATGAGTTTGAAGGCGCTCTTTGACGGCATTCATGGATGGTGATTCAGGCAGGAGACTTTCCAGAGATGCAACGCCGCGGTCGTGAATACCGCAGGGAATGATGTATTGATAATGCATCAGATTGGGATTCACGTTGAGCGCAAATCCATGTTGTGAAACGCCGCGCGAGAAATGCATGCCCACCGCAGCAATTTTATTTTTTCCAATCCAGATACCGGGGTGTTCTTGATCACGCGTTCCCACGACACCGAAATCAGCGATCGTCAATCGACAGAGTTCTTCCACCGCACAGACAAATTCCTGGACCGATTTTTTCACGGAATCGAGCGAGAAAATAAAATAGCCGACGAGCTGGCCAGGACCGTGATACGTGATGCGGCCACCGCGGTTGGACTGAATGACTTCAATCCCCGCATCTTGGAGAACTTCACGCGGCACGAGCAAATCGGTTTCACATGGCCGTCGCCCCAGCGTGAAGACCGGAGGATGTTCCAAGAGAAGAAGCGTATCCGGAATTTCTCCCGCGAGGCGTTCTGCCCGCAGCTTTTCCTGTAAATCCCAAGCATCTTGATACGTGATGATGCCGAGGTCACGTACTTCGCATTGAAGAGGATTAGCCACGATGCTTTCTCAAAATATTGAAGCCACTCACGACATATTGCATTCCACTCAGCAGGATCAATCCAAAAGCAGTCATGAATACCGGTTGAATCCACGGCTGCAACGTCGCTTCTGGATACGCCAAATTTGCAAGCGCCAGAGAACAGAGGATCAGTAAAAAAAGAGTCGCCAGTTTGCTCGACCATTTGGGTTGATAAGGAAAATCGATCTTCTTCCATTTCAAATACGATATGCCAGAGAGGATGGTGGTATCTCTCACAAACGCGATGACCACAAACCACCACGGAATAATCTCTGCCACGGCCAGCAAAATGAGACAGCTTTCCACCAATAATTTGTCGGCGATGGGATCGAGAACCGCTCCAAAATTCGTTTGGCTCTTACACAGTCGGGCCACCGTGCCGTCGATCAGATCGGTAAATCCGGCGACCGCAAAGAAAATCAGCGCGTGGGGGTAGGCCTTCATGATGAAGGCAGCTATAAAAGCTGGCGCCAAAGCGAATCGAAGCAGGGTTAAGGCGTCGGCGATGGTGAATGTTCGCATGGTTGAATGAACTCCGAAAATTTCTTTGCCGCAGAGGCCAGCAAAGAACACTGAACAATGATTCCTTCTGGTTCATGTCGAACCTCACGAATATAGCCACAACGGTACAGCTCTGACAAGACATCACCGCGTGTGTGAGGGAGCAAGAGCTCGAGCGTGACAAAGTGTTTTGAGAAATAGGCGTCGATGCAGCGAAGGAGCTCGTCCAGCCCCTGCCCATGGAGCGCTGAGATTTTGATTCCATCGGCCGCAAAGCGTGGAACAGCGTGACCCGCGTCTGACTTGTTGAGGACGATGAACGTCGGTTTTTCCGTAAGCCCGAGATCATGGAGCACGCGTTCAACCGTATGATATTTCACTTCCATGTTTTCATCGGAGAGATCGATCACGTGGAGCAAGAGATGGGCGTAGGAAATTTCTTCGAAGGTCGCGCGAAAAGCCTCGATGAGTTCATGGGGCAGCCGTTCAATAAACCCCACGGTATCGGCAAGCAGGATTTCTCGACCTGTGGGAAGCTTGACGCGCCGAGTGAGCGGATCAAGTGTCGCAAAGAGTTTATCTTCCACCAAGGCATCGGCATGGCTTAAGGCATTGAGCAGCGTGGATTTCCCGGCATTGGTGTACCCCACGAGAGAGACCAAAGGCATGGACGATTGCAGCCTCTTTTCCCGTTGCACATCGCGTTCAGCTCGAACTGTGTCAAGGCGGCGACGAAGCAGGGTCATGCGTTCTCGGATGCGGCGGCGATCCACTTCCAAAGCGGTTTCGCCAGGACCTCGGGTGCCGATGCCGCCCGCCTGCTGCGACAGCATTTCTCCCCGGCCAACGAGTCGTGGAGCGATGTACTGCAGTTGCGCCAGCTCCACCTGCAATTTGCCTTCATGACTTCGAGCGCGCAACGCAAAAACATCAAGAATCAGCGACGGCCGATCAAGAACACGAACCGTCAAAGCTTCTTCGAGATTTCGATTCTGGACTGCAGTCAATTGGTCGTCCACGACAACGGCATCGATCTTCTCATCATGAACCATTTTTTTGAGTTCATCGACCTTCCCTGAACCCAAAAAGGAATGAGCAGAAATGGTCTTCATCTGTTGCGTGGTGACAGCTGCAACTTCTCCTCCCGCGGTCCCCACCAACTGAACAAGTTCGTCCAACGAACGCTGCATATCGCGAACTGACATGTGCGGTCGTCGCACTCCCACGAGCAGCATGCGTTCTTGGTGCGACGGCCGCTGAGGAAATGCGTTACCCATGGGTTTGCGTCGAGAAATGAGTGACATTCTGGCCAAATAGTTTTTGCACGGCTGCGACCAGCCTCGGCTCTGGCGCAACATTTAAATGCGATGGCAGGGAAAGCACGGTCTCTGCTTTTTCCGGAAAAATCAGGTGAATGAAACTCGGGCAACCGCCGGGATAATGAGCGAGAATATTTTTGAGTTGCCGGAGATGACGCTCTCCGAGATCCGGAGAATTGAGGTAAAAGTGCACGCTCTTCGTGAGATGCAGGGGTACATCGTCGAGGAGATAAATTTTTTCCGCCAAGACCTTACAGGATTCTTCATCGACTTCAGCCATCCCCACGACAAAAATGGGCTGTTCGGTTTTGAGCAAGGCCATGGCTTCTGCATAGACATCCGCAAAGACAATGACTTCAGTCATCCCCTTGAGATCCTCCACCACGACAAAGCCCATACGATCGCCCTTTCGCGTGGTGATCTCGCGCAATCGGGTGACAATGCCGCCGAAGCGGACATGTCGTTTGTCGGTGAGCTCAGCGAGCGCTGCTGTATCCGAGGTGGAATAAATTTTCAGCAGTTCTTCGTATTGCGACAGCGGATGCCCGGTGATGTAAAATCCCAACGTTTCTTTTTCATAGGCCAGCATCTGCTGTTCATGCCAGGGATCCACACTTGAAGTCGTTTCAGGATCCTCTGACACCGCAACTTCCGCAAACCCTCCAAACAACTGTTCCTGGCCAATCCGGCGATCACGCTGCTCTCTGGAAGCAACGTCGAGCGAGCGGTCGATTTGACTCATGAGCAGCGCACGATGTCGTTTGGTAAAATCAAAAGCACCGCACTTGACCAGGCTTTCTAAAACGCGGCGATTGACTTTGCGGCCATCGATCCGGCGGCAAAAATTCATGATGGACGTAAAGGGACCGCCTTCTCTTCTTGCCTCCACAATGCTTTCAATGGCCGCCTCACCTACATTTTTCACCCCACCAAGCCCAAAGCGAATCACCCCTTCGCCCACAATCGAGAAATCGCGTTCGCTTTCATTGACGTCCGGAGGCAGCACCTTCATGCCGTGAGCTCGACAATCGGCGATGCTCTTCAGGACTTTATCGGTATTCCCCTGCTCTGAGGTGAGCAGCGCTGCCATGTACTCTGTGGGATAATGACATTTGAGATAGGCCGTTTGATACGAGACGAGCGCATAGGCCGCAGAATGACTCTTGTTAAAACCGTACTCGGCAAACTTGGCCATGAGGTCGAAGATGTATTCGGCCTTCTCCGTGGGAATTTTATTAACCGAAGCGCCCTTCAAAAACTTTTCACGCTGTTCCGCCATTTCTTCCGGGCGTTTTTTCCCCATGGCACGGCGAAGAAGATCGGCATCACCGAGCGAGAAACTCGCCAATTCAGAAGCAATGCGCATCACCTGTTCTTGATAAACGATGACGCCATACGTATCTCGAAGGATCGGCTCGAGCTGTGGCAGCGGATAGACAATCCCGGTCCGAGCGTGTTTGCGGTCGATGAAATCATCGACCATCCCGCTCCCCAAAGGACCAGGTCGAAACAGCGCCACCAAAGCAACGATATCAGAAAAAACGTTTGGCTTCAGTTTTATCACCAGCGTGGTCATGCCCTGACTTTCCAACTGGAAAACACCGGACGTATCGCCTTCCGAGAGCTTTGAATACACCGGCTCATCGTCGAGCGGGATGTCATCGATATTGATGGTCTTGCCGCGCGTTTTTTCGATGAGGCGGAGACAGTCATCGATCACGGTCAGAGTTTTAAGGCCCAAAAAGTCAAACTTGATGAGGCCCACTTTTTCGACCGCCTTCATGTCAAACTGCGTCACCAGTTCTTCTTTTTGGCCCAGGCAGAGCGGAAGGTATTCCGTGAGCGGTTCGTCGGAAATCACCACACCGGCTGCATGCGTGGAAGCATGCCTTGGAAAACCTTCCAGGCGACGCGCCACTTCCAACAACCGTTTCACCTGCGGTGAATCGTCGGCGAGTTCACTCAACTTGGGTTCAATTTCCAGCGCTGCCGCAAGCGTCATATTGAGCGTTGCGGGAATGAGTTTGGCGATGCGATCGACTTCGCTGTACGTCATGGCCATCGCTCGACCAACGTCGCGCACCACGGCCCGGGCCTTCATCTTTCCAAACGTAATGATCTGGCTGACGTTGCCGTATTTCTGGGCAACGTAGTGAATCACTTCATCGCGACGACGCATGCAAAAGTCGATATCCATATCCGGCATGCTGATACGTTCAGGATTCAAAAACCGTTCGAAGAGAAGATCGTGCGCGAGCGGATCGATGTTGGTAATCCCCAAGCAAATAGCAACGAGCGATCCCGCAGCTGATCCACGACCTGGGCCAACGGGAAGGCGATGTGATTTCGCAAAGGCGATGAAATCCGCAACGATGAGAAAATATCCCGCAAACCCCATCTTGGTGACCATGTCGAGTTCGCGTTTGAGACGCTGCTCATATTCTGGCCGGATCTCCTCCACGGTTTTCCCGCGATGATGCGCAAACCATCCCAAGCGCTGCTCAAGTCCCTGCCACGACTCGGTTTCTAGATACGTCGCAAGGTCGCTTTTATTCGGAGGTTCAAATTTTGGGAAGTGATAAGTCTTGAAATCGAGCTCGACGTTCAACTGCTGACTGAGCGTGACGGTATTGTGGATCGCTTCAGGCAGATCTTCAAAAAGCGCGGTCATCTGGTCGGGCGATTTAAAATAAAATTCATCGCTCGACATGCGCATGCGTTTTTCTTCGCCAACCGTTTTCCCCGTCTGAATGCAGAGCAGAAGGTCCTGAGCCTCGGCATCCGACTTCTCTAAATAATGCACGTCGTTTGTCGCGATGAGCGGAAGCCCCTTGCACTTGGCGAGCGCGATCAGCTTTTGATTCACCTCTTCCTGCCCGGAAATACCGTGGCGCATGAGTTCAATGTAGAATCGGTCCTCACCAAACATGGCCGCCAGATCATCGGCCCATTTTTCCGCTGCCGCATCCTGGCCTTCCGCAAGGTCCACGGAGAGCACACCGTGCATACAGCCGGAAAACGCGACCAAATCACTGGAATATTGCCGAAGCAGCGCTTTGTCGATCCGCGGCTTATAGTAAAATCCCTTCAGATGACTTTCTGATACCAGTCGACACAGGTTTTGATAGCCACAGTGGTTTTTGGCGAGCAGCGTGATGTGCGACAGTTGATGTTGAAGTCTTGGATCACGGGCTGTGTATTCGCCTTCTCGGAGGATGTAACACTCGCAGCCGAGAATCGGTTTCACACCCGCCTTCATCATAGCGGAATAGAACTCAACCGCCGCGAACAGATTGCCGTGGTCGGTCATGGCCAGCGCCGGGAGATGATATGCCTTGGCCTTTTCCACCAAGCCCTCGATGGAACATGCCCCGTCGAGCAGGCTGTAATAGGTGTGGAGATGGAGATGGACGAAATTCGCGTGAGACATGGGAGTCAACTAATTCTGGGCAGCCTCGCAAGTCAAGGAACTAGAGTAACTTAATCGTCAGCGTTGCCTTTTCTTCGGGAGTAAAAAACTCACCGGTTACTTTGAGGATTTCATCCAGAAATGGATCGCTCACCTCCGAATACAACCCCTCAGCAAATCGTTGCACAGCTCGAGGTTTGAGAGGACACAAGGCAAAGGTGCTCGTGGGAGCAGCTCCAAAATGGTAATGACAGAGCCAATACAGAAACATCCACTGGACTCTATCAGCGCGAGGGGCATGTGGTTCGGGCATTCTTCGCAGTCGACGTCGCATCATGCGATCTGCCAGATCATCGCCGTGCTGCACAGCTGCTGCATGGTCACCGCGATGCATCTTAAGCAGCCAGGCATTCATCACATCGCGGCGAGCCTTCTTTTTATGCCAAAGAGCGCTGTCCAGTGGCACATTCTCGGTCACCACTTCAAGCAAACGAGCATCTTTCTTGATCGCCTTTCCACCTTCCTTGGTGATAAGTTCTTCGGTGCTGTAGCGACGAAGCTGCGGAAGAAGGGCTTCGTTCCAGGCATCTTCAGGCTTCACTTCGACTATGGGCCACCCATAGACTTCATAAGCATAAAAAATCACCAGTTCGCGAAGGAGATCGCCGTACTTCGGCTCGACTCCCATCGCTGAAGCGATAATTGAATCGATGTCAATCGAGGGAAATTCACGAATTTCTGCAGGAACGAATTCACCATCACGGATCTGAAAACGCACGCGGCGAGAAATACCATAAAATTGTTCGAGTTCATTGTTGTTCACATTGCCAACGGCACTTCGGCCAATTTGGTGAAAGGCGTAGGAAAATCGTTGTGCCGAGGTGCGGATGCCGGAACCTGGCAACGGCAAGGCCGGGTGAGTCGGAGACGCAAAGGAATCCCAATCGATGGGAGGAAGCGTTGAAGCCTCTGCATCCGATGGTTTCATTTTATGAACAATATGCAGCGGAACTCCGGCAACACTTTCAAAGGCTTCCTGAATTTCCGCCCCTGCGCGAATTTTCGTGAGAATGGTGTGCAGATCTTGATGGAGCGGCGACTGCTGCCAGGTGCTGGATTTCGCGATCCCACGCGATTCAAATGCCTTGCCGGTGCGCAAGAGTCTCGTCGCAAACGACGCTTGGTCGATTTCACGCGCAAACTCTGACAGACGCACGAGCTCCGTCCCAATGCTCTTCGAGGTCGCATCGGGGGCAATCTTCACGAGATTCGTGAGGATCGTGTTACAAAGTGACATGTGGGTCATCATCACCACCATTCATCACCTGTGACCATTTCGCAAAAGAGCGCGAAGGGCTTCACCGTAAACCGTTTCCATCTCGGCATAATCGGCATAATAGTGAGACATGACGTGAGCGATTTCAATGTTATCCGCACCCCAGCGATGGAGCCAATTTCGGACTTGGCGTTCTTTGAGGTCAACATGCCTTCCACGAAAAATGCTGAGAAGTGTGTTGCTACCCCCTTGTATGGAGGCATTAAAAGCCACCACTTCGAGATCAAAATCTTTGCCAAATTTCCCGACCAGAAATTTCTCTAACTCTTTCGCCGTTCGTTCCCAAAGTTGAACCACACTCTGTTGCGTCGAACCGGCAAGATCCAATTGAATCGGATCTTCGGTGCGGGTCATCCAATGTGGATCGGAATGAGCATTGATGCGTGTAAACCCTATATCCGGATCGATTTCATAACCAACGGCCCTTGCCACATCCAGCCGCGATTGATCCATCTTATGCAGAAGCATGCTCGGCGTAATCGTCACATACACTGCCTCGGGTTTAAGCGTGTGATCGGTTGGGTTTCTCCCATCATATGGCCGCGTTGCACGCCCTAACCCCTGAACTGCATCCCGCCGCGACCCAATATTGTATCGCGTATCTATGATGATACTGGCGTGTGGCCAGTTAAAGCCTCGCTTTCTCATGTAGAGGCTGAACTCTATGTTCACGTTATCACTGCGCAAAGCTAAGGTTGATATTCGCTTATTCGCAAATCGATTTGGCCAACGGGGATTGGGATAACGTCGCAGTGCATCTTCCACGCTTGAGGGGGTTGGATGACGGATTTTTCTGTGGGTCCGTTGATTGTAATCCATGCTTTGCCAGGCAGCAGTTGCCACCAAAGGACGTCCTTGAATTTTTCGGGCTTCCACTCTCAGTATTTTGTAAAGTTCATCGATCATGGGACAGAGCTGCCGATGGACTTCTTTCATGTCGGACGATTTTTTCGACAGTTCATGCGCGACGGCTTCCCAATGCTGAGAGACCCCCTCCCATTCACTGTAATCGAGGAAACGGCGGAGCTCATCCCCAAACGATTCGGTTCCACCCATCCACTTCAGAAGAGTATCGCGATTATGCGGATGTGAAGAATGCAAGGAGATATAAATTTGGAATATGGATTCGACCAAAGCAAAGAGATCTTGCTGCCAACGCAATAATTTCTCGAGCATCTCGGTATCTTCTGCAAATCCGAGTCCTTTCCTCACCACGTAACGCCCCTCCCCCTTCATCCCTACTTTCATGAGAGCATATTCCATGTACGAACGAACCGCCGTCTTCATGGCGAAATCGCTCCGCATCGCTGTCCTGATAGCGCCCTCATCCAGCTCAAGGCGTCCCTGTGGCGTCGTTCTCCAAAATTCTTGAGGAAATTCTTCAATGCGCGCGTCTGGAGGTGCTTTCATTTCCTGGAGCACGACAAGCGTCGGCACCATCAACTTGCGACGGAGCGCATCTTTCATCGTCATATGCGCAATCACATTGTCCGGGCCCCACATGACGGACAATGGAATACGGTCCTTGCGATCAAAGGTGGCAGAGGCGCCAAGCATAAAATGCCGTGTTTTTAAATTATAGATAGCTGTCTGAGGATCGAAGAGGCCCATTTCGATGAGCAACCGCTGCCAGTTCGCCTGCCACTTTCCAACGATAGGTTGATCATTTTCATCGAGCTTCATTCCCTTGGGGACGATGAGATCGGCTTCGTCGAGCACAAAGCAAGCGCGCCCAGATCCAACCCAATCTTTCATCAGTCCCACTGTACCTTCTTGGTTGAGCTGCGAATACGTCCCAAAAAGAAATCTCGCGGCACTGATTTCGGAAAGCGTCACATCAGGTCCGCCCAAGTAAATGCACTTCAATGATTTGAAGACCGAGGCAAATTGCTCGGCCATGTCAAAGGCCGGTACTGCCATATGGGAACCGATGATGAACTTCATGTCAGCAAATTCCGGCATGGCATCCATAAGCGCTTGAATCATGAAGGCATAGGTCAGCGATTTGCCAAGACCTGTATCCAGTCGATAAAGTCCCCGTTTTGGACGTTGGCCTTCATGACGATTGATCCTCTGAAAGTGTTGCACTGCCGCCCGAACAAACGCTTTTTGATATTTATGTGCAATGTAATCGCGATCGCCAGAATTCACAAAAGAAGCATCGCTTTGATTTACCCGGGGTCTGGCAATCGCTGGTAGCCCCCCATTTTTGGGTATTTGGATGGCTCTCTCCATTTTCCCCAAAAACCGTTCGAACGACTCTGAATCAAAAGCTCGACGAGTTGTGGTCCCTCGCGACCATCGGCGGAGTTGTTCTGCGTAAACAGCTCCTCCTGGAAGCGGCTCGATGAGGTTTCGTAAGGTCTGAACACTGGAACGCATCGCAGAGGCATTTCCGGTTGCCAACGTCGATTGCACCGTGGTCATCGCCGCCTGGATCGCAGGCAGATTTAAGCCTAAGAGGGAAAGAGTCGTCATCGTTTCACGTATCGGTCAGAAATCAAAAATGTTGCTTGTTTTTTGAGGGAAGGCGCCCCTATACCCCTCCCCCTTATGCTCAGAATACAAAACATCGAAAAATCATATACTTCGCAATCCCTATTCGAAGGGGCGTCGCTCACCATGACCCCGGGCGAGCGGCTGGGCTTAGTTGGCCGCAATGGCCATGGGAAGTCCACGCTTTTTCGCATGATCCTGGGTGAAGAAGATCTGGATGGCGGTGAGATCCTTATCCCGAAAAACTATCGCATCGGGCATCTCGCTCAGCATCTGCATTTCACACAACCCACAGTTTTGGAAGAAGGCTGCTTGGGTCTTCAGGAAGACGAAGAGCACGATCACTACAAAGTCGAGCGCATCTTGTTCGGTCTTGGATTTAGCAAGGCAGACATGGATCTCCCACCGTCACAGTTTTCCGGCGGCTTTCAAATTCGTCTCAACCTCGCCAAAGTTTTAGTTTCGAGTCCCAACCTGCTTTTGCTCGACGAACCCACGAACTACTTGGACATCGTCTCCATCCGTTGGATCACGGAATTTTTGCGCGACTGGGAAAATGAGCTCATCATCATTTCTCATGATCGCGAATTCATGGACAGCGTCACGACCCACACGGCTCTCATTCACCGCGGACAGATTCACAAAGTCGAGGGCAACACCGCAAAGATTTATGCCAAGATCGCGCAGGCCGAAGAGATTCACGAAAAAACACGGTTGAATGAAGATAAGCAGCGCAAGCACATGGAAGCCTTTGTCGCCCGTTTTCGCGCGCAGGCGAGCAAAGCCGCGATGGTGCAATCGCGCGTCAAGATGCTCGAGAAAATGCCGGCCAAAGATAAATTAAGCCAGATGGCAGAACTTGATTTTGCCTTTCATGCTGCACCGTTTGAAGCCAAAACGCTCATGGAAGCCACGAATGTGTCATTTCATTTTGATCCCGCGGTACCCCTAATCCACCATTTTCACCTGACCATTGGCGCCAAGGATCGCATCGCCATCATCGGAAAAAATGGAAAAGGGAAATCAACGCTTTTGAATTTATTGGCGGGCGAACTTCAGCCACAAACGGGAACGATCAAATCGCACGCCAATATGAAGCTCGGTTATTTTGGACAGACCAATATCAGTCGCTTAAATACTGCGCATACGATTGAACAGGAAATCGGCGAGGCCAATCCCAGACTGAGCCGCACGCAGACGCGCGGCATCTGCGGCGCTGTCATGTTCAGCGGCGAAACAGCAGAAAAGAGAATTTCTGTGTTATCCGGCGGTGAGAAAAGTCGGGTGATGCTCGGAAAGATTTTGGCCATGCCAGCCAATCTGCTCTTCTTGGATGAACCGACGAACCATCTCGACATGCAATCGATCGATGCCCTGATGGACGCCATTGATGAATTCCCTGGAGCTGTCGTCATGGTGACCCACAGTGAAATGCTCCTTCGTCGCATGGCCACAAAGCTCGTCATTTTCCGGCGTGGCCACGTCGAGGCCTTCAATGACACGTACGATGACTTTCTGGAAAAGATCGGCTGGGAAGAGGATGAAGACGGCGAGCCCGCAAAAGAACTGCCTCGGATTGAACTTCCGAAAGAACCTTTTAAAAATGAGAATCGAAAAGAAGCCCGAAGAAAACGCTCTGAACTTCTTGCCGAGAAATCAAAAATTTTGACGCCTCTCAAGAAAGAAATAACTTCTCTGGAAGAAGAAATTTGTAAGCTCGAAAAAGAACTGGCCTCCATCAACG